>JBKJXM010000176.1:0-11341 GCA_046716305.1 Candidatus Eiseniibacteriota bacterium | reverse complement strand
GCGTCCCGCAGCGTGCGCGCGTAGACCCGGCGCCGCTCCCCGCGCGTCATGGCCGGAAGGCCGCGGCGGTTCAGGCGCCCATCGATCCACACATTCCACAGCTCGTTCAACGCTTCCCGCTCCGAGGCGGGCGCGCCGGTCAGGTCCACGCCCGACTGGTGGTCGTCCCGCAGATGGCAAAGTTCGTGGAGGCAAGCCTCCGCGAAGCTCCGCGCCGAAAATTGTCGCGGTAGGAGCGGCGGAGGGCCGGGGCGCTTCCCCCACGTGCGCGCCCACGCGCGGCGCCGCTCGCGGGTCACGAAGTTCCCGACGGCGAACGACAGCCGCGCCGCGCGGTGGTCGTGGGTGTTCCACTCGATGTAGGCGTGATCGTCCCGGTTGGTGGGGTCGACGTGCACGTGCAGGTCGCGGACCACGTGCTCCAGCCCCAGCTCGCGAAGCGACGCGCGGAGGACCGCCTCGGCCGGCGCGCGGAGCGCGAAGTCACGCGGGTGCCAGCGGACGCGGAGGCTGTCGGGATGATGGCTGCCGTGAGAGCGGTACCGCGGGCGCATCAGCCTCCCACCGTGCGAAGGACGAAGTAGTGGATGACCGCGATGCCGAGAATGATGACCGCCGGACCGAGTCCGAAGAGCGCGCCCTTGGGCTTGGGCGGTGTGGGAACGGGCGGCGGCGGCTTCGCCCCTATGGTCGCCGGGAGCTTTGGAGTGGTGGGTGGCCCCCCCGGCTGGTCATAGCGCAGGGTCTCCGGGTCGGCCGGCAGCGAAATCATGGTCGAGTCCCGGGCCGAGGCGGCGCCGGTGGTGTCGGGCGGCGCGTCTTTGGAAGAGCGCGGGAACCCGGCGGGCGGTGTGCCATCGCGAAGGTTCTCCGGTATCGGCACATCCTCCTCGTCCTCTTTCTCGTCCTCCGGCGAAGTGGTATCGGCCTGGGCGAGCTGAAACGAGGTCCCGCGCGGCGCCGGCGGCCCGGCGGCAGCGTGCGGTCCCGGAGAGCCGAAGAGGGCAAACCCGGCGAGCAGCACCGGAATCGTCCATGATCCCGTCATTCTGTGTGCCGTCATCGAGTCAGCATAGTTCATTCCCCGGGGGCTTTCCAGGTGCGGGGGTGTCGGAGGCGAGGATAGGGAGCGGCGGTAACGAAGCGATGCATCGGCGGTAACGAAATGAAGCGTCAGCGGGAGCGGAGCGCCTCGAAGCGGTCGGTGTCGATGAGGACGCCGTCGCGGAAGCGCAGCGGCGGGTCGAGCAGGCGGTACGACCACCACTCCTCCGTGTGCCCCACGGGCGTGTGCAGCACCCGGCTGACCGGATATCCCAGCGCCTCGAAAACGGTGCGCATGTCGGGCGGAAGATGGTCGCGCCAGTAGCTCATCCGGAGCGAGTGGAGGAGCAGCTTCTCCTGTTCCCGCACGTACGCCGAATTCCACTCGAGGGAGCGCAGGAGGTAGACCGAGTCGGCGTCGACGAAGAGGATCTGGGTCGGGCCGACGAACTGGGTGGGCACGTCGGCGGCGCGCGCGGGTGACGGCGTGCCGGCCGCGATCCACGCGGCGGTCAGGACGGCCAAGGCGAAAGCAGGAAGTCGAAGCAAGGTGTTCCCCCTTGTCCGCGCGCGGGCATGACGGCTCCGGAGCGGAACCTCTACATTATAAACTGGGGGAGCGAGAAGTTCTAGCGTCGGTAGAGGATTCTGCCGCAATTCTCGCAATTTTCAAAATCTAGGGTGGCGCCGTCTCGTCCCCGTATGGCCGAGGTCGGAAGGCTCATCCGGCAACCGGCGCATGTCATCCCCTCCACCGGGACCACCACGCGGGCGAAGCGGCGGCTCATCCGCTCGTACGTCTGGAGCAGCTTGCCGTCAATCTGGGCCGCGAGCTTGCGTCGGGTCCGCTCCAGCGTCACGACGGGACCCATCTGGAACCCGAGGCGCGCGGACTGCGAAGCCATCTCGGGGTCTCTGACCTCCCGGAGAAGGACGTCGATATCTTGCAGCTCGACGAGCGCTTCGAGCGAATCAGTCATGTCCGGCCTCCACCAGGATATCCCTCAAGGCCGCGAAATTCGTGGCGTCGAGGAGCCTTTGACGCGTGCGGGCCAGTCGCGTGGAACGGACGATCTCGGCGACCAGCTTCAGGTAGATCGGATCCCGCTCGAGTGGCGGAGCCACGATCAGGAACAGCAGGTGGACCGGGCCGCCGTCCATGGAGTCGAATTCGACCCCCTTCGCGGAGCGCGCGACGAGCAGCGCGCGCTCCGCGATCAGGGTCGAGCGCACGTGGGGGACGGCGATCCCCTTTCCGATTCCGGTGCTGCCCAAAGCCTCGCGGCGCCGGAGCGCGTCGATAACGGCATCCGGAGTGCGCGTGACGCGGGCCGCCGCGAGAGCGCCCGCGAGCTCGTCGAGCACGGACGACTTCCTGCGGGTGCGGAGATCGGATATGAATAGGTCTTGGCGAAGGTGTTGTTCGACGGCTGAGGCCGGAAGTAAGGCGGTGTTTACGTCGGAAGCCATACAGCTCTTTTCATTCGCTCCTCGGGGGTGGGCATTCGAGACCCCGTGCGGCTACAGTACAGGACGCAATGCACGCGTGGCAAGATTCTAGTTGCATCGGTGCAAAAATCGCGGTCGTGCAAATCGCCATCAAGCACTCCTTCAGCAATGTCGCATAACGCGATGGTGAGTCACATGTTTGGGAGGCGCCTGTTCCTCCAACCTTGGAACCGGCCCGGCACGCGGCTTGCCTTGCTCTGGCTCGGGGCTAGGAGGGACCAAAATGTCTTCTACGGCAAAAGAGCGGCGCCAGAAGCAGATTGCCGTGGTCGGAGCCATCGGCCACGAACATTTCATGACCGGCGTCCGCATGCTCTACGCGTGCCGTTACCAGGACGCCCTGAACCACTTCCAGGAAGCTTCCATTCTCGAGCCGCACTCACGCGGATATCTGAGCTATCTGGGCCTCGCGACCGCCCACGCCCTCCGCAAGTACTCCGACGCCGAGCATCTCTGCCGGCGCGCGATCGAAGCGGAGTACCACCGTCCGGAGCACTACTTCAATCTGGCGGAGGTCTTTTCGCTGGCGGGCCGGAAGTCGGATGCGATCAAGGCCTACAATCAGTCGCTGTCGTGGAACCCGAGTTTCGAGCCGGCGCTGGACGCCTTGCGGAAGTTGGGCCAGAGGCGCCAGCCGGTCCTGACCGCCCTGCCGCGAAGCCACCCGATCAACGTGTTCCTCGGAAAGACCCTTCGCAAGAAGACCCGGCAGGTCCAGCTCGCCCGCTAGTAGTTCGTCTTCCAGTCGATCAGGCCCTTGGCCCGCGCCGTCGCCTCGCACCACGAGAACCACGCCGTAGCCACGATCCCCAAGACCACCGTCGAGAGCGCGAGAATGCCGACCAAGGCACCGTCCCCCAGCCCGGAGAGCGGTGCCGCGTACGCGTGCCCCGTCAAGAGCCTCCGGATCAACTCGAGCCAGTAGGTGAACGGGAGTGCCAGCGAAATACTCTGCGCCCACTTTGGGAGCACCTCGATCGGGAACACCGCGCCGCAGAGCAGGTAGAAGGCGCCCGTCAGCCCCTCGTTCAGGTTCATGCTGTGACGCGCCATGATCAGCGACGCCCCCGCGAGAGCGAACCCCAGGAAGACGATCCCCGAGAGCCCCAGCGCCACCACCCCGATCAGGCGGAGGAGCACGTCCGGCGATCCCGAGATCGAGAGGCCCAGGACGAACCGCCCGAACAGGAGCGCGACACCGGCGCCGAGCGTGGCCGTGGCGATCTTGGTCAGCGCGCGGCCGGCGAGATACGGAATCATCCGCATGGGCGCGAGATAGACGTATTTCAGCGTCTCGAAATCCTCGCGGTCCCGGAAGATCGCCCACGACAGCCCGACCAGGACCTCGCTCACGTACAAGAAGAACGTGTTCCCCAGGAAGAGAAAGAGGAACGCTTCGCGCGTGGCGTTCCCGTGCGAGACGACCTGGACCATGAAGAAAAGGATCAGCGTGGTCGCGAGCGGCTTCGCGATGGAGTAGGCGAGGAAGAGGACCGGGTCGGCCCAGTTGGCCTCGACCTGCCAGCCCAGCCACGCCGAGGCGCGGGTCACCTCCCAGAAACGCTTCATCCGCCGCGGAGCGTCAGGCGCCCCTCGCGCTTTCCCAGCGTCTCCATCAGGAGGAGCGACCTGTGCGCGAGGAAGAGAAAGAGGGCGAAGAGCGCGATCTCGATGGGTGGGATCCAGGCGAGCGGGACGAATCCGTGCGCCTCCTTCCCGTAGAAGATCTGCCGGATGCCGTCCAGGCCCAGCGTGATCGGGAGAAGCGCCGCGAGCGAGCCCACGAACGCGCCCAGGTAGCGCACCGGGAAATAGAAGCCCGAGAGGAGGTAGACCGGCTCCTGGAAGAGCGTGATCGTGTGCCACGCCGATCGCCCCCACATTAGAAACACGCTGCTCAGGATCATCCCGAGCGCGTACACCGCGGCGAGCGTGAGGATGAAGAGGCCCAGGGCGGCCGGGACGCGGTCGAGGGGGATCGGAACGTCGAAGAGAAAGTATCCGCCGAGAAGGATGGCCAGCGCGCGCGTCGTGGTCATGGCGATGCCGCCGAGCGCCATGCCGAGGAGGATGCTCATCCGCGAGACCGGGGTGATCAGGTAGAGCTGGAGCTGCCCCTGCTCTTTCTCCCAGAAGAACTGGCTGGCCATGCTCCAGAGCACGTTGTTCCAGTAGGCGGTCATCGCGCCGCCCAGTACCACGAAGGCTTCGTAGATCGGCGGCGCGTTGAGCCCGCGGTAGACGAGGACAAACGCCGCCATCGTGAGGAACGGGAAGACCGTCTCCCCCACCAGCCACGAGGTCTCGCGCCACGACGCCACCACGCGCACGCGGGCGCGCGCCAGAACGGCGGCCAGATTCACGCGCAGGGTTTCGGCGAGCTCCTCGCGCGAGGTCACGCCGGCGCTCCGTCGGCCGATACGTCGTCGTCGAAGCCGCGTCCCACCTTGTGGATGAAGACCGTCTCGAGCGTGGGCTCCATCTTCGTCAGGTGAAGGACGGGATGGCCCGAGGACTTGAGCCGCCCCAGCACTTCCCCGATCACCTGGTCTTCATCCACGATCACGCGCACTTCGATCGCGCCCGTGCCCGGCTGGGCGTGATGGGAGACGGAGCGAACGCCGCGGATCGAAGCCAGGCCGTCCAAACCCGTCGCGCCCGCGCCGATGGAGAGCTGGAACACCGGCTCCTCCGGCACCGAGCGCTTCAAGGCGCGCGGCGTGTCGAGCGCCAGGATCCGCCCGCGGTCGATGATCGCCACGCGCCCGCACAGCTCGTCGGCCTCCATCATGTAGTGCGTGGTGAGGAGGACCGTCCGGTGCGGCCGCTCCCGGACCCACTGCGCGATGAAGGCGCGGACCTGGCGGGAGGCTTCCACGTCCAGCCCCAGCGTCGGTTCGTCGAGGAAGATGATCTCGGGATCGCTCATGAAGCCGCGCGCGAAGTTGAGCTTTTGCTTGGTGCCGGTCGAGAGGCTGGAGAGCCGCGTGTCGGCCTTCTCGACGAGGCCCGTGATCTCCATCAGCTCCGCAGCGCGGGCGCGCGCCACCGGGCCGGGGACTCCGTAGAAGCGCGCGAAGAGGTGGAGCGTCTCGCGCACGGTCAGGATGCCGTAGCCGGAGGTGTCCCCGCCGGACACGAGATTGATCCGACGTCTGACGTTCAGCGGATCGTCCGCCACGTCGAAGCCGGCCACCTCGGCGCGGCCGGACGTGGGCAGGAGAAGGGTCGTGAGGATCTTGATCAGCGTGCTCTTCCCGGCCCCGTTCGGACCGAGGAGTCCGAAGCACTCCCCCCGCTCGACGACGAGATCCACGTTTTCGAGCGCGCGGACGAGCGGCGCGCGGCGCGAACGGAACTCGCGCGAGAGCGCCGTGGTTCGGATGGCCGCCCCCTCCCGCGCGGCCGTCACTGGCCGATGAGCCGGTCGAGAGCCTTCTGAAGCGGGTTCGCGACCGAGTCGCGCTTCGCCACGGAATCGCGGGGCGCCGGGCTCGGCGCGCGGGCGCTCTCAGGGGCAGCGGGCGGAGGGGTGGCCGCGGGAGGCTCGGGGGGAGGCTTGGTCGGTGTCTTCTTCCTGCCTCCGAAGAGCTGCTCCAACAGACCGCCGCCTCGGGAGCCGCCCGAGCCCGCCGCGCTGTCGGCGGCGCCCGCGCTGTCGCGGCGCCCACCGCCCAGGAGCTTGGAAAGCTCGTCCTTGATGATCTGCGTTCCCGCGGCCCCGATCAGGCGCCCCGGACGGACGCTCACCTTGGGGGCGAGGGCCGTGCCCGTGATCTTGACCTCGACCGGGATCCGGCCGTCCGCGTCCTTCGCGTACCGGGCGAGCTGCGCGAGAAGTCCACCGCCCTCCACACGCGAGGGGGCCAGGCGCAGCAGGGCGTCCAGGTCGAGCGTCTGATCGAAGCCGAGCGCGCCCGACATCGAGAAGAGATCCCGTCCCAGGTCGCCGGTGACCTTGTCCAGGAGGAGCTTCCCGTCCTGGATGCGCGCGGCGTGCGTGATGAGCTGGAATGGGACGTCGGGCGGCGCGTCCGCGCCCAGCGTTTCCCGGAGCTGCCGGAGCGCCGGCGTCTGCTTGATCACGCCGCGCTCGAGCGTCCCCGCGACCGTTCCCTTCATCTGATTGGCGGCCTGCGGCCCCGGAAAACCCGCGCCAGAGAGGTTGACCACTTCGGTCAGGGTGCCGGTCAGGGGCAGGCGGACCGGCAGAAACCCAGCGACCACGTCCTCGACCGGAACCTTGTTGAGATCCAGGTGCATTGTGAACGTGGGGCGCGTGCCGATGCCGCTGATGTCCAGCGCTCCCTGCACCGACCCGCCGCCGATCGTTCCGCGGATCGGGTCCGCGACCAGCTTCCCTTCCGCGAATCGCACGGGCGCCGACACGTTGCGCGCCACAAGACCGCGATTCCGGAGCTCGCCCACGTGCATGGTCGCGACGATGACGGGAATCGGGGCCTGCGACGGCTTGCCCCCGGGAGCGGCCGACGCACCCGCATCCAGGCCGCCCGAGCCCAGCGTCCACTCCTCGGCGACCAGGCGATCCACCTTCACGTCGAACGTGCCGCTCCGGATGGCTCCCATCACCACCTTGCCGGTCACATTCGCCGTGGTCGACCCCACCACCGCCTGGAGCGAGTTGATGTTGGCTGCCGCGCGGTCTCCGGTCACCGCGAACGTGAGCCGGCGGATCGGACGGGCCAGACCCGGCATCGTGCCGCTCATCCCCGTTCCCGTCACCGTGTACTCCAGCCCCATGGGCGCGGGCGGGTGGGTGACGAACGTGCCCCGGCACTCCACGCTTCCCGAATTCCAGCGCGGGCCGTTCGCGGCGAGGCCGTTCAGCCGCTCCGCGGGCGCGCGCCCGTAGAAGGTGCCGCGGATCTCCCCGCCGGGCTTCGTCGCGCCGCGCGCCTCCGCCGTGAACGTGACCCCGCCGCCGAACCCTTCGGCGCGGCCCACGAACGTCTGGTCCGCCGCGCTCGACCAGGAGACGCTCGCCTGATCGATCGCGAACGTGTTCGACTCCGCGCTCACCGAGAGGGGTTTCAAGGTCAGCCTCCCTTCGTGGGTCATGTCGCGCGGGGTGCCCCCGATGCGGATGTCCCACGAGACCGTCGCGCTGAAGGAGGCGGGAGACTTTCCGGTGAGCGCGCGCAGGCTGGGATCGGACGAGCGGACCGTCTGCGGACCGCCCGACGCGCGGAGGGCGAGCTGCGCCGGGGCCGGGTCGGGAGGCAGACGGATCTCACCGGTGATCGCGCTGATCAAGGGGCCCAGCTCGGCGCTGCCGGTGGTGACCACGAGCCGCCGTCCGCCGTCTTTCGAATCGAGCGACGCCTTGAGCTTGAGGGGCGACGGAAGGGCGAGCAGAGGACTCCGGGCCTCGGGCTTCCAGTAAAGGCTTTCGGCCGCCGCTTCCATGCGGATCGCGCGGGGGCGGTCGAGCGTGCCGTCGAACTCGGCGCTCCCCGAGACGCGCCTCAAGTCATAGCCTGCCCCCAAGGGGTCGCGCGTCCGGATGGACACGCCGTCCATCTCCACGCGCGGCAGGGTGACGTGCGTGCGCGACGACTTCGATTCCCCCGGCGTGGACGGCGTCGGCGCACGGTCCGTGAGCACGATGCCGCCGCCCTTGATCCGCGCGCCGTCCACTTCGATGCGCCGGAAGAGAAGCGGGAAGAGCTTGAACCGCACGAACGCCTCGGGGAGGCGCGCCTGGACGCGGGGCGGGCCGGTCTCCGGCATGCGCAGCTCGAGATTCTCCACGGTGACGCCCAGCGACCCCCGCTGAAACGCCGGCGTGAGCTTGGACCAGCGGACCTGCGCGTTGCTCGTCCGAGCCGCCAGGCGCCGCGCCTCCTGATGGATGAAGTCGCGCGGCATGAGCACCCAGGCCGCGGCGAAGAGGACGAGCACGAGGCCGATCACGACGCCGACCGCGGCCAGCGCCAGGCGCAGCGGCTTGGGCCACGCCGCGATTCCCTTTCGGACGATGACGGTCATCGCGCGGAACCGGATTCGGCGTAGAAGGCGCGGATCGCGGCCGCGACGCGGCCCACTTCCCCTTCCGTAAGTCCCGGGAAGAGAGGAAGGGAGAGCACCTCGGCGGCGGCTTGGTTCGAAACCGGGAATGCCTCCGTGCTCCATCCCTGCTCGACGAAGACGGGCTGGGCGGGAAGCGGGATCGGGTAGTAGACGCGGGTCCCGATCCCCCGCCCTGCCAGCCAGCTCTGGAGCGCGTCGCGCTTGGGCGCGCGGATGGTGAACTGGTGGTAGGTGTGCCGCGCCCCGTGAGGCTCTTCCGGAAGCGTCACGGGCACGCCCTCGAGCGCCTTCCGGTAGAGGGACGCCAGCGAGCGGCGCGCCTCCGTCCACGCGGCGAGATGGCGGAGCTTCGTGCGGAGAAACGCGGCCTGAAGCGCGTCCAGGCGCGCGTTCGTGCCGAGGGCCGTATGGCGGTAGTTCCCCGCGTCACCGTGGACCCGGAGAAGGCGCGCGCGCGCGGCCAGATCGTCGCGCTCGGTGAGGATCGCCCCCGCGTCCCCCAGGGCGCCGAGGTTCTTCGTCGGAAAGAAGCTCAGCGTGGCGCCGGCCGTCGTGGCGCCGACGGGGCGCCCCTCGTCGCTAGCGCCGATTGCCTGCGCGGCGTCCTCGAGGAGCGGAATCCCGCGGCGTTCGGCCAGCGCCCGGAGCGGCGACAGCTCGCAGGCGAGACCGTAGAGGTGCACGGCCAGGATCGCCCGCGTGCGCGGGGTGATCGCGGCCTCCGCCGCCTGGGCCGAAAGCCCGTAGCGCGACGGCTCGATGTCCGCGAAGACAGGGCGCGCGCCCGCCGCGACGACGGCGCTCGCGGTGGCGAAGTAGGTGAACGCGGGCACCACGACTTCGTCGCCTGCCCCGACGCCCAGCGCGGCGAGGGCGATCGAGATGGCGGACGTGCCCGAGGAGACTCCGATCGCGTGCCGCGCGCCCGAAGCCGCGGCCAGCTCACGCTCGAACGCGTCGTGCTCCGCGCCCAGAATGAACTGTCCCGACGAAAGCACGCGCTGGAAGTCGGCCGCGAGCGCGGCCGCCAGAGGCGCGTGCGTGCGCGAGAGATCGAGGAGTGGAATGGGCGGATCGGCCACGGGGGTCTTCAAAGGCTAGCCGTGTTTTTCCGTCGCCTCGGCGGCGAGATGCGCGCCGTGGGCCGCCTTCAGATCGGCTAGCAGTGAATCGCGTTTCGCATAGAGGCGCTTGAGCGGACGCTCGGCGTGCTTCGAGAGTGCGTAGGCCGTCAGGATCGGGAGGGCGACCGTGCTGTCCACGTAGGCGACCACCGCGTCGGGAAGCTTGTCGGGATCGATCTTTCCCCACGACACGGCCTCGCCGGGCGTGGCGCCGGACAGTCCCCCGGTGTCGGCGCGCGCGTCCGTCACCTGCAGGAAGTAGTCGTGGCCGGCCTCGTCCAGCCCCAGCACTTCCTGGATCTGCGGCTCGGTCTGGAGCGCGAAGTTCTTCGGCGACCCGCCGCCCAGGATCAAGATGGCGCTCTTCCCCCCGGAGCGCTTCGCGCCGTACACGATGGCCGCGGTCTCGTTCACGTCGCGGAAAACATCCCACTGGATGGGCTCCCCCTCCAGCGAGAGAGCCGCGGCGTTCATTCCGATCGACGAGTCGCCGGGGGACGAGGTGTAGACGGGCACCTCCAGCCGGTGCGCGGCGGCGACCAGCGAGACCTCACCCTGAGCCAGCGCTTTCTCCCGCTCGACGACGTAGCGGCCGACCCTGTAGTGGAACTCAGCGGTACCCATCGGACGGTGGAACTCCGGCTGGCGCATGACTTCTCTAAAGAAGGCGTCGGTGCTGAGGAGCACCTGGTAGTCAAAGAAGATGTCGAAGATGCGCACGATTCCCTGCTCCCGAAGCACCACGTCGTCGGCGTTCGACTGCCCCTGGTGCATCGTGAGTCCGATGCCGAAGTGGGTGTCGTGGTAGAGATTCGCCCCCGTCGAGATCATCCAGTCGACGAACCCCGCCTTGAGGAGCGGAATGAGGCAGGAGCGCCCGAGCCCGGCGGGCGTGAGCGCGCCGCTCAGCGTGAGCCCCACGGTCACGTCGGGCTCCAGCATCTTCTCGACCAGGAGCCGGCAGCCCTCCCTGAGGCGCGCCCCGTTGTAGGCGAGGAACGCGGTGTCGACCAGGCGGTCCACGGTGATGCCGGGCCGGATCGGCTCCGGCGCGATGGATGGCCCTTTGGCGTAGCGCGGCTTCTTCGGTGACTGGGGTGACGGGGATGATGGAGCCATGGATCAGGCCCTTCCGTAGATGGGGATGAGCGCGCCGGTCACGGCGGCCGACGCTTCGGAGCCGAGGAACGCGAGGAGCGCCGCCACCTGCTCGGGGCGGACCCACTTCGAGCTGTCGGCGCGCGGCATGGCCGCGCGATTCTGCGGCGTGTCGACCATGCTCGGGAGGATGCCGTTCGCGGTGGCGCCGGAACCTTTCAATTCTTCGGCCAGCGTGGTCACCAGGGCGTGGAGCCCCAGCTTCGCCGCGGCGTACGGAGCCGCGCCGGGCGGAGTGGCCACGGCGCCGCGCGAGGAGACGAAGAGGAGCCGCCCCGAGCCCGACGCCTTGATGAAGGGGATCGCATGCTTCGCGGCCCAGAACGCCGAGACCAGATTCAGCTCCAGCATTCCGCGCACCATGGCCTCCGTCAGCTGCTCCACCGGCGTCCCGCCGGCGTATCCGCCGGCCACGTGTGCGAGGACGCGGAGACCGCCCAGGGCGTCCGCCGCCG
>JBKJXM010000175.1:0-3061 GCA_046716305.1 Candidatus Eiseniibacteriota bacterium | reverse complement strand
GGCATGGATCGCCTTCGCCTTGGCCTATGACAGTCTCCCTTTCTGTCCTAGAGATGGCCTCCGGTCCCGGGCCTAACCTTCGCTCGGACGGCCCAAGACGCGACGCCGCGCCCGCTGTCAACGTGAGCAGCGAGCGCGGCGCCGGTACGGACGGAGACGTCAGTGGATGATCGTCATTGACCCAGCTCCACGCACTTGGCGCCGGTGCCCTCGCCGATCGGATCGGAGCCGTTGAGGAAGTCGTGGAGGAGCAGCGGCTGGTGAGGTCCGGTGCTCAGCCAGAACCGGTTGTGGGTCACGAGGGCGTGGGGCATCACGTGCTGCTCGCACACGACGGAGGAGATGATGCCCCCGAAGGTGCCCTTGAAGGCCGGGCCCTGATCCCAGGCGATGTCCGTGGGTCCCTGCGAGATGTGGCAAGCCCGGCACGACGGAGCCACCACGTGAGCGTAGACGTCGGGCTCGGTGGGGTTTGTGGCCACGTCGTCCCAGCCGGGAACGGTGAACCCGACGTTCTGGTTCGCCGCCCCACCGCCGGGGGCATACATGCGGTCGATCACCTCCACGGTGGCCGCCGGCGGCTCGGTGGCGAGCACGATGTCGCGGTTCAGGCTCTTGACCTTGGCCTGCTGGCTCGCGTTCGTGATCCCGAAGAGACTGATCACGTCGAAGGGGATGAAGGCCGATCCGAGGTTCGCCGTGGTGGGATCGGCCAGGTTCCAGGCCGGAGTCCCTCCGGTGCCATCGCCAAGCAGGACCTCCGCCGGCAGGCGCCCGCCGTGGCAGACCATGCACAGCTGAGGGACCGGGCGCTCGCCGACGCCGTCCAGGTTCGCGCTGGCCGCGCGGCCGTTGAACTCGCCCGGATTGACCGGGCTGGCCAGGGCCTCCTTGAAGACGTAGAACTTCACCACCCGCAGGGCCGCTCCCCCTGGTCCGGTGATGAAGGTGGTCCCGTCTCCGGCCGGGTCTTCGATCCGTGAGTACTCCATGCCCACGGTGGCGATGGGGGTGTCGTTGGCGATCGCTTTCACGTAGTCGTCGAGGTCATCCGTGAAGCGGTCGCCGTAGTTCGTGACGTAGCAGGCCACGTCCAGGCCGTCCTTGCGGCAGTGCATGTCGCGCCCGAAGCCCAGGTCGCCGCTGTTCGCGTACTTGAGGTTGACCTCGTCGAGGTTCGGAAAGCCGTTCTTGGCCTTGAAACCGGCCAGGTCGCGCCGGAACCCCTTGGGGTCGATCGTGTCGTAGTACGCCTCCGAGGCGGCGCGGAACGGGTCGCCGGCGCCCGGGTTCCCACGGTCCAGCTCCGTGAGGTTGGCCGCTTCGAAGCTGGAGAGGCCGTGCAGGAAGCTGTTGGCGGTGTCCGGCGGAAGCCGGGCCGGGGTCAGCTCGATCGAGGTCTGGCAGGCCTCATAAGGGAACTCCGGCTCGTTGGGGTCGGTGGGGTTCTGCTGGCCGCCCGTGTTGACCACGAGGACGTCGGTCGGCGCGGCGGGCGGTGGCTGGAGGAACGAGATGGGCGTCGTGGTGCCGTCCTCGAAGGCCCGCAGCTCGATGTTCTCGTTCCCGCTCAGGTTGAAGAGCGAGTGGAAGCGCTGCGCCTCGTTCGTGATGTGCTCCGTCTTCACGACGTCGGCGCCGCCGCCGCTGGACGGGATCGTGACCTCCAGCTCGAAGGCCTTGGGCATGAGGGTCGTCTCGAGGCGCACGCAGGACTGGCCGACCTTGAGCTGGTCCATGTTCTTGGCCGAGAAGTGCGTGGCCGTGGCCACGTAGGTGTTCCCGACACGGTTGGCCACGCCCTCCTGACGCCACGTCCCCGCCGTCTCGTCATAGTCGAGGAACGGGATCTGCGGGGGTATGGCGCCCGCCGCGAGCTGCTGGGGCGTGATGGGGATGAACACCTCCGCCGTGGCGCCCGGCTTGAGGTTGAGCTCCTGGCCGCCGCTCGTGAACTCCACCGTGCCCGCGCCATAGCTCTCCATCACGCGCAGGGATCCGGTGGTGTTCGTCGCGCCCCAGTCGCCGGGCATGCCGTCCGGGGCGTTCACGTCGGTCGTGGTCAGGTACACCTTGACCGGTCCCGTCGGCAGGTTGCCCGACGAGTCGACGAGGGAGTTGGGGGGGATCTTGACCCGGATGCCCGGTCCGCAGTCCCGCGGCGCCGTCCGCCGCCGGCGACGATCGCTGATGGAGCCCGGGCAATCCGAGGGGATGCGATCGTTGGTCACGTCGATCTCGAAGCGGGGGTCGACGACGTCCACCGACGCGCGGGTGAGCGTCCAGCGGCCGCCGGTCAGGCCGTTGTCGTAGATGCGCGAGACGAGCCCGTAGCCCTCCTTGCGGATGTTGAGGACGTAGCGCGGCTTCTCGGGCACGGTCAGGAAGAAGTATCCGGAGGCGTTCGTGGTCGCGCTCAGGCCGTTGATCTCCACCTGGGCGCCGGGCACCACGGGAGCGTCCGTGGCCACCACCGTCCCTGCGAAACGGACGCCCGCGGTGTGGATCGCGATCGTCTCCTTCGCGTATCCGCCCTTGTTGTCGTACACGACGGCCGTGAACTCGTAGCGTCCGGGGTGATTCGGGAGCTGGTAGCCGACGGTCTGGCCCGCGTCGGCATCGAGCGCGCTCGTCCCGTCGGGCAGGATCCACCGGTACTTGAGGGCGTCCCCGTCGGCGTCCACCGCCTTCGCCGTCACGTTGACGAAGTCGCCGGTGTCCGCCGTCCAGTGCAGGCCGGCCGGACTGTTCCCGACGAGGCCGCGGATCTCCGGACGGTGGTTGTTCAGCACGAAATCGGTCTTGCGGAACGCCCCGGGAACGAGTGCGGTGTTGAGGAAGACGCTCTTGTTCGCGTTCTCGACGTGGGCCTGCACGGTGAAGGCGCCGTTCAGGGGCACCGCGGGCGCGATGTAGTCGCCGAAGGTGTTGACGTAGGCCACGCGCAGGGGCCGCGTGCTCCCGGAGCCGATGACGCGCACGTCGGCGAAGGAGTTGACGTTCGCCATCGGCTCATGGCTGCGCGGGACGCTGCCGTCGGCCAGCCGCACCTTGCCGTAGA
>JBKJXM010000174.1:0-4041 GCA_046716305.1 Candidatus Eiseniibacteriota bacterium | reverse complement strand
CGTGACCCGCCAAGCCGGCAATCCCAAAAATCTCGCCCACGCGCACGTCCAAAGAAACATCCTCGACGGGCTCGCCGGGCATCCGCACGTGGAGCTTCTCGCACGAGAGCACCGTGCCGGCGCTTGGACCCGGCGCGCGCCGCTCAGCGGGCGCCTGCGCGGGCCGGCCCACCATCAGCTCGGCGATGCGGACCACCGAAGTGGTCCGCGGATCGGGCGTCCCCACGACCTCGCCGTCCCGGAGCACGGTCATTCGGTCGGCCACGGCCTTCACCTCGTCCAGCCGGTGCGTGATGAAGAGCACCGCGACACCGGCGTCCGCGAAGACGCGCATCGCGTCCAACAAACGCACCGCTTCGGTCTCCGTCAGCACCGCCGTCGGCTCGTCGAAAATCAAAAGCCGGAGCATCTCCTTGTCCACTTCGCGCGCGATCTCGATGAACTGCATGTGGCCGACGGGCAGTCCCGCCACTGGCAGCCATTCGTCCACCGCGAGCCCGACGCGGTCGAGCGCGCGCCGCGCGTCCGCGCGCATGCGCGGCACGTCCAGCATCTCCAGCCCGCGCCCCGCCACTCGAGAAAGCAACGTCGGCTTGGTCGGCTCGCGGTTGAGCTTGATGTTCTCCGCGATCCGGAAACCGGGGAGCAGCATGAACTCCTGGTGGACCATCCCCAGCCCCGCGGCCATCGCCTCGGCGGGGCTCTGAAAGCGAACGGGGACGCCGTCCAAGAGGACGTCGCCCCCGTATCCGCCGGTCTGATGGATCACCGGCATTCCGAACAGGATGTTCATCAGGGTGGATTTGCCCGCGCCGTTCTCGCCGACCAGCGCGTGAATCTCCCCTACCCCGACCGTCAGGGAGATTCCCTTCAGAACCCGGTTCCCCCCGTACTCCTTCGTAACCCCGCGGAGCTCGAGGACCGGCTTGGAGCTAGTAGTAGATGTCGCTGACAAGGAAGAGGTAGGAGTTGCCCGTCTTCTCGTCGTACTTGGTCAGCGTGACCGCGTGTCCGGCCGCGAGGGCCTCCATGTACTTCTTCACCGTCGCGGGGTCCTTGTAGTCGGCCTTGCCTTCGGCCGCGTCAACCAGCAGGTCGGTCATGGCGCGGATGGAGAGCATCACCTCGGGCACCGGCCACGTGGCGAAGTGGCCGGTCATTCCGTGCTCGGCGATGACCTTCCGGTTCTGTGCGCTGATGTACTCCATGTCACCGGCCTTGTCGGGCGGAATCGGAATGCCCAGGGCCGTCGGGTAGCCGTGCGTGGGGCTGGGGCAGCACTGCTCGGGGATGTAGCCGCCGTGCGTCAGCACAGACTTGATCATCGGATCCATCATGCCGCAGTTGGTCGAGAAGAACGCCGTCTTCTGGCCGTACTGCTTCAGCTCCCGCGGCACGTCCTCCATCACGAACTGCTGCGTGGCGTTCAAGCCGCCCTCGCCCATCGGATCCGGCGCGGTCACGAAGTGGAACTTGATCCCGTTCTCCGCGGCCGCCTGCTTCATGATGTCGCGTCGCCGCGCCAACAGCTCCTGCGACATGTGCCGCGGGAAGGAGTAGTGGACGAAGTCGGTCACGCCCATCTTCTTCGCGACCTCGATGATGGTCCGGCCGCGCGCGAGCTGGTCGGGCTGCACGGCGAGATCCACGGCGCTGTTGACCATGGCCGGGTCTTCATGCGGCTCGACGAAGGCGATCTTGATGTCGGGGCGCTTCTCGCGAATCTTCCGGAGCGCCGCGATGGAGCCGGGGATGGCCTGGCCCACCACGATCACCTTCACCTCGGGATCGGCCGCGAGACCGACGAGCTGCGCGATGACCGTCTCCTGCTCCTGCATGAAGTTGTCGGGGTAGGTGACGTGCTTCACGTGGTCCGCGCCGTACTTGGCCACGATCATCTGGCCGGCGCGGAACTCGTCCTCGCCCTGGGAGACGGTGCCCGTCATGACTCCGATCTTGAAGTTGATCGGCCGCACCGGCTCCGTGGAGGCAGTGGTGGCCGACGCCTGCTTGGAGGTCGCGGAGTTCTTCTGACAGCCCGCGAGCCCGAGCAGGACCAGGATGGACGCGGCGGCCGTGATGCTGAGGGCCCGCGCGCGGGATAGGATCGGATACAGCATGATGGGAGCCTCCGCCCGCTTCTTGCGGGCCAACGAATTCCGGCAACGATGGCGTGAGCTGGGGCCCAGACGGGCCACCCCTGATACTAACAAACGGGGTCGGGTGTGACCAGAATCAGGCGGCCGGAACGCGGGGAGGCTTGAGCGGCGGCAGGTTTTTCTCGATCTGGTGGCGCGCGGGCTCGAGCCACGGCGGGAGGACCAGCGTCTCCCCCAGGTGCTCCTTGTCCTCGTCCACGGCGAAACCGGGTCCATCCGTAGCGAGCTCGAAGAGAACCCCCCCCGGCTCGCGGAAATACACCGACTGGAACCAGAAGCGGTCGATGACCGGCGTGGGATGCGCGCCCGCGTTCTCGACACGCCCCCGCATTCGAAGCTGATGATCGGGGTCCGCGACGCGCCACGCCAGGTGATGCACGCTGCCGACGCCCCAGGCGCCGCGCGGCTCGCCCGGCGTCTCGCGCACGTCGACCACACCCGCCGCGTCTTCGAAGCCGAACCGATGCCAGCCGGCTTCCTCCGCGATCAGGCGGAACCCGAGCACGTCCGTGAGGAAGACGGCCGTCTGCATGGTGCTTCGCTCCCAGAGCCGCGCGCCGTGGAGGCCGCGGACCTGCCGTTCGCCCGGAACCGCGCTCCCGTCCCAGGGCGTGAACGAGCGCGGAGCTGGATCCTCGACGAGGGCGACGCGGAGCCCGTGCGGGTCGGACAGCGGCATCGTCTTTCGGCCGAAGCGCTGCTCGCCGGCGCCGAAGCGCACGCCGTAGTGCTCGAGCCTCGACGCCCAGTACTCCAGGCTTCCGGGCGGCACCTCCAGCGAGACTTCGACCGCCAGGCCGTGGCCCATGCGCGGAGGCGCGATGTCGGACCACGGGAAAAACGTGAGGTCGCTCCCGGGATGTCCTTCGGCATCGGCGTAGAAGAGGTGATACGTGCCCGTGTCGTCCTGATTCACGCTTCGCTTCACCAGGCGCATCCCGAGCACGCCCGCGTAGAAGTCCAAGTTCTCCTGCGCGGGTCCCGCGATGGCGGTGATGTGGTGGAGCCCGTTCACGCGGTCCATGCTCCGATCCTGCTCGCCCACTAACCGCCGCGCAAGGGGGTGTTCCTGGGGGCGTTCCCGGGCGGCCGTTCAGGTAATATCCGCCGCCGATGCCACCCCTCCTCCTTGCGACCGCCTTCCTGGAAGGCTTCGCGCTCACGCTGATCCAGGGGTTTCTCCCCCTCTACGTGCGCCAGGCGCTCGGAGAGACCACCTTCGTCACGGTCGGCCTGGTGTTAGCGGTGCCTGCCCTGGGCTCCGCAATCGGGAGCAACTTCTGGGGCGGGTTCTCGGATGTGACCGGCCGGCTGAAACCGATGATGCTGATCGGGGCGACCGGCTACGTCCTGGCGCTGATCGGGATCCCGCCGCTCCGCCACGGGCTGGGCGTGCTGGCCTACGTGGGCGCGGCTTCGCTCCTCTACGGGACGCTCGCGCCCACGATCAAGGCGTACGCGACCCTCGTCATGCCGGAGCGGCGGGAGCAGGCGATTGCCTACGTTCTTCTCGCCTACAGCACCGGATGGCTCGCGGGCTCCTTCGGGGGCGGTGGGCTGATCGAGGGAGGGTTGGCCTCCGGGCTCCGCTTCGCGATGTGGAGCTGCGCGGGGCTCACGGCGGTGAACGCGATCCTGGTCGCGCGTTTTCTCCCCGACATCCGGCGTCCGCCGGCGCCGGCTCCGGAGCCTCGCGAGCGCCGGGGATGGCTCGCGAGAATCCTCGCCGACCTGGCCGCGCTCTACGAGAACCCACGCCTCTTCCGCCTCTGCGTCCTCTCGTTTTTCTTCGTCGCGGGGAATTATCTGATGTGGGGCTTCTTCACGGTCTTTCTGGTGGAGCGGCTGGGCGCTTCGCTCCACGCCGTGCGGTACGCGCTGG
>JBKJXM010000173.1:0-3022 GCA_046716305.1 Candidatus Eiseniibacteriota bacterium | reverse complement strand
TCGACCATCATGTACGGCCATGTCGAGACGTCTCTCGCCTGGGCGCGCCATCTGCTGCGCCTGCGCGAGCTCCAGAAGCGCACCGCAGGCTTCACCGAGTTCGTGCCGCTGCCGTTCGTGCACATGGAGGCGCCGATCTACCTCAAGGGGAGCGCGCGCAAGGGCCCGACCTTCCGCGAGGCGGTGCTGATGCACGCAGTGGCGCGCCTCGCGCTGCATTCCACATCCAGAGCATCCAGGCCTCGTGGGTGAAGATGGGGCCGGCCGGAGTCGCCGCTTGCCTCGACGCCGGTGTCAACGACCTGGGTGGCACCCTGATGAACGAGTCGATCACGCGCGCCGCGGGCGCTGCTTGGGGTCAGGAGCTGCCGCCCAGAGAGATGGAAGCGGTCCTCCGCGAGGCGGCCGGGTGCCGCTCCAGCGCTCGACCACCCACGGCCCGGTGCCGCGCGAGCGCGTCGAGGCGTCGTTCGGCGCGGCGCCGCTCACCGCGATCGTCAACACGTCCGCGCACAAGTACGAGCGCGACCAGCCGCTCGAGCTGGTGCGGCCCGGCCTCGCGTAGCCACACTCAGAGACATCAGGAGCGCGCTCAGCGCCAGGGACGGAGATCGATGGACGTGAGCTCGTTCTCGTAAATTCAGCCTGATCTCGAGGCGCGCGTGCGCCGCATCGTGTGGTGCACGGTCGCCAGCGTCGACAGCAAGGGACGGCCGCGCGTGCGCATCCTGCATCCGGTGTGGGAGGGTCAGACGGCGCTCATTGGCACCGGTCGGCACAGCTTCAAAGAGAAGCATCTGCCGCGCAACCCGTTCGTGTCGCTTTCCTACTGGGACCCGCAGCACGAGCAGGTCTACGCCGAGTGCCACGCGCAGTGGATCGACGACGTCGCCGAGAAGCAGAGGGTGGGGGATCTCTTAAGGCGACGACTGGCTACGACCTCGCGATGTTCTGGCCGGCCGGGCTCGCGAGCGAGGACTTCGGCGTTTTGCGCTGCACGCCGTGGCGCGTCGAGCTCACCAGCATGACCCCGCCCGGCTTCGAGAGCAAGGTGTGGCGGCCGTAGCGAATCCCGTAGCGAGTCGCAGAGCGCCTCCACTCTTGGGGATCACCGGGTGCTAGAGTCGGCCCCGGTTGTTCGATCATGGCGCCCTCTCGGCACCTGGGGGCGACGGCATCGTGCGCGGGTGCCGTTGAAGCGCGAGGCTCGAGAGCTGGGGGCCGCTTTAGCCGTCTGTTTGAGGAGGAGAGGAACTATGTTCTGTGCACGGCGGATTGCGGTCGCCGTCTCGTTGCTCGGACTGATCGGGAGCGGCCTCGCTTTCGGCGGAACGACCGGCCAGCTCGCCGGCACCGTTAGCAACCCTGAGGGGCAGCCGCTGGCCGGCGCCAAGATCACTGCGACCTCGCCCTCGCTGCTCGGCGATCCGCCCTTCGCGGCCACCGCCGCGGACGGCGGGTTCCTCTTCCCCGCGCTCCCCCCCGGCCTCTACTCCGTCACCATCGAGCTCGCCGGGTTCGTCACGCAGGAGATCCAGGAGCTGCGGGTGCAGCTCGACCGCACCTCGGACGTCGCGGTGGCGTTGTCCGTCGGCGAGTTCGCGGCAGGCGTCGAGGTGGTGGCCGATGCGGCGCAGATCGACCCGCGCCGGGTGTCGCTGACCGACAACTTCACGAGCGACTACCTGGAAAACGCCGCCGTGGGGTCCGCCGGTCGCACGTTCCAAACCGTCCTCCCCCACGCGGCCGGCGTCACCGACCAGTCCCGCGATGTCGCCGACTTCGCCGCCTCCGGCCTTCCAGCCCCAGGCAACCCGAATGTCTTCGGCTCGACCGTTGCCGAAAACGCCTACTACGTCGACGGGATGGAGAACACCGACGTCGTCACCGGCACCTTCAGCCAGAACTTCAACTTCGACGCTATCGAGGAGATCTCCTTCCTGAAAGGCGGGTTCGAGGCCGAGTACGGCTTCGCCAGCGGCGGATTCGTGAATCTGATCACCAAATCCGGTGGCAACCAGGTCGCCGCCACCTTCGACCTGCGCTACAGCGACGACTCCCTGTCCGAGAGCGGCGACTTCTTCGACAGCGACGATCAAGACAGCGAGACGCTGCGCCCGGCGGCTACCATCGGCGGTGCGGCTGTAGTCGATCGACTGTGGTACTTCGTGTCGGCCGAGCACGTGGGTAATGAGGTCAGGCCCCGGTTCACCGAGACCCCGCGCGACTTTTCGGGAGAGGACTTCATCGGCAAGCTCACCTGGGAGGTGGATCCGAGGTGGCAGTTGGTGGCGAAGGTTTTCGGCGAGGACACCGAGATCGAGAACCCGAACTTCCAGGACGGCACGCTGGAGACGCAGATCACCCAGGAGCAGAAGGCGGCTAACGGGCAGCTCACCGTCGTCGGCTCCTTGAGCACCAACGCGTTGTGGGATGCCGCCGTTGGCGTGCAGGACGGCGAGATCAACTCCGTGCCCTCGAGCGGCGACTTCGCCACGCCGGGGCGGCTGGACCTTTCCGACGGCACTACCTCCGGGAATGTCTTCAACGGCGCCTACGACGACCGCGACCGGAAGTTGTTCAAGACCTCGTTCACCTTCTTGGCCGAGGCCGGCGGGTTGCACGAGGCCAAGCTAGGGCTCGAGTATCAGGACCGCGGCCGCGACAGCCGCACGGTGCCCACGGGCGACGGCTTCTTCTTCGCCGACAACCTTTGCTGCGATTTCGTCGGTCGGCCCTTCCGCGGTCTCGCCGCTACCACTAGCGCTGGGTCGCTCGAGAACGAGTCGACGCTCAGCTCGCTTTTTCTGCAGGACGCCTGGGACGCCAACTCGAGGATCACGCTGAAGGCGGGCCTGCGGCTGGATGAGGTCGACTACCGGAACAACGTCGACCGGACGGTCGCCGACATGGATCGACTGCAGCCTCGCGTGGGTCTCGCCGCGCAGCTCACGGGCGACGGCAGGACGGTCGCGCGCGCATCGTGGGGGCAGTTCCTCGATCCCGCCGCGATGTTCCTGGC
>JBKJXM010000172.1:0-12043 GCA_046716305.1 Candidatus Eiseniibacteriota bacterium | reverse complement strand
GACGTGCACTACGCCAGCGTCCTCGTCGAGGCGGCGCGCACGAACGGGCTCAAAGTGGTCGTCGCGCAACGCGGGGCCGACGTGCCCGAGCTCGCGCTCCAGTACCACGTCAGCGCCATCTCGCTCGACGTCTTCCTTCCGGACATGCTCGGATGGACGCTCCTGACCCAGCTCAAGCAGGACCCGGCCACCCGGCACATCCCTGTTCAGATGATCACCGTGGACGAGGACCGGCAGCACGGCCTGACCAGCGGGGCCTTCGGGTTCATGCGGAAGTCCGCGCGGAGCGAGGAGCTGACGGCCGCGATGGCGCGGATCAAGGAATTCGCTACGCCCCGGCGGAAACGCCTGCTCGTCGTGGAGGACGACGCCGCCGAGCAGCTCAGCATCGGGGCCCTCCTCGCGCACGACGACATCGAGATCGGCAGCGCGTCCAGCGGGGCCGGCGCTCTCGTGGTGCTGCGCTCGGAGCGCTACGACTGCGTGGTGCTCGACCTGCGGCTTCCGGATCTGTCGGGGTTCGACGTGCTCGATGCCATCCGCGCGGACGAGAGTCTCCGGGATCTGCCGGTCGTGATCTTCACCGGCAAGGATCTCTCGGCCGAGGAAGACCTCCGGCTCCGCTCCATGGCGCGTAGCGTGGTGCTCAAGGGGGTCGAGTCGCCGGAGCGGCTGCTGGACGAGACCGCCCTCTTCCTCCATCGTGTGGTCACCAACCTGCCGCCCGCGAAGCAGGAGATGCTCCACAAGCTGCACGTCTCGGACGACGACCTGGTCGGGAAGGTGGTGCTGATCGTGGACGACGACGTCCGGAACATCTTCGCCCTGAGCAGCGTGCTCGAGCGCCGCGGCATGAGCGTCCTGACCGCATCCACGGGTACCGAGGCGATCGAGATTCTGAGCCGCACCCCCGACGTGTCGATCGTCCTCCTGGACATCATGATGCCGGACATGGACGGGTACCAGACAACCCGCGCCATTCGCGAGAACCAGGCCCTCCGCCGGCTCCCGATCATCGCTTTGACCGCAAAGGCGATGAAGGGGGACCGAGAGAAGTGCCTCGAAGCGGGCGCGTCCGACTATCTGGCGAAGCCGGTAGACACCGGCCAGCTCCTGTCGGCGCTCCGCATGTGGCTCCACCGCTAGGGCGCGCATGAACTGGGACGGCAAGGTCAACATCCTGATGGTCGACGACCAGCCCGCGAAGCTCCTCACGTACGAGGCGATTCTCGGGGACCTGGGCGAGAACCTCATTCAGGCCAAATCGGCGCGCGAGGCGCTGGAGTGGCTGCTCCGCGAGGAGATCGGCGTGGTGCTCACCGACGTGAGCATGCCCGACCTGGACGGGTTCGAGCTGGCCAAGATGATCCGCGACCATCCGCGGTACTGCCGCACCTCTATCATCTTCTGCTCGGCCATCCACATGTCCGACCGCGACCGCCTCATGGGGTACCAGTGCGGCGCCGTGGACTACGTGTCGGTGCCCGTGATCCCGGAAATTCTCCGCGCCAAGGTCTCGGTCTTCGCCGACCTCTACCGGAAGACGCGCCAGCTCGAGGCTCTGAACCAGGAGCTGGAGCAGCGCGTGTCCATCCTCCAGAGCACGTCGGCCGTCGTGTACGTCACCGACTCCGAGGGGCGCTTCGGCCACGTGAACCGGCGCTTCGAGGAGGTGTTCGGGATCACCCTGGACGCCGTTCGCGGCAAGACCGCGTTCGATATTTTCCCGCGCGAGCTGGCCGAGGCGTTCGAGGTCAACAACCGGCAGGTGCTCGCGGAAAACCGCACGATCGAGTTCGAGGAGACGGTCGCCGGCTCCAACGGCACGCGCCACTACGCCTCGTTCAAGGCGCCCATCCGGGACGCGGCCGGCGTGCCGCAGGGGATCGTGGCCGTTTCCGCCGACATCACGGAGCGGCAGCGGCTGGAGGAGGCGCTCAAGGACGCCGACCGGCGGAAGGACGAGTTCCTCGCGATCCTGGCGCACGAGCTGCGGAATCCGCTCGCCCCGATCCGGAACGTCCTCCAGATCATGCGGCTGAAGATGCCCCAGGATCCGGAGCTTCTCTGGGCGCGCGACGTGATCGGCCGCCAGGTGGATCAGCTCACGCGGCTGGTGGACGACCTGCTCGACGTGTCGCGCATCTCGCGCGGCAAGATCAAGCTTCAGATCGCCCCGGTGGATCTGGCCACGGTCATCGCGGGCGCGGTGGAGACCAGCCGCCCCGTCATCGACGCGCGCCTCCACCGCCTGGTGCTCCAGCTCCCCGAGCGTCCCATCTGGGTCCAGGGGGACATGGTGCGCCTGACCCAGGTGATCGCGAATCTGCTGAACAACGCAGCCAAGTACCAGGACGTCGGCGGACACATCGGCGTCACCTTGGAGCGCGCGAAGGGCGAAGCCGTGATCCGGGTCAAGGACAAGGGCTTCGGAATCGCTCCCGAGCTTCTGCCGGCCGTCTTCGACATGTTCGCCCAGGTGGAGCGTCCGCTCGGCACCACGCAGGACGGACTGGGGATCGGCCTTTCCCTCGCGCGAAACCTGGTCGAGATGCACGGCGGCACCATCCACGTCACGAGCGGCTCGGAGGGAAGCGAGTTTGTCGTACGGATGCCCTGCATGGCCGGCGAGCCCCGCTCCAAGCGCGCGAGCACGGACGGAGCGGCGCCTCAGCCCGTGACGCCGGGACTCCGCGTTCTGGTCGTGGACGACAACACCGACGCGGCGGAGAGCCTGGCGATCCTCCTGCAGCAGGCGGGGCACCAGGTCTCTGTGGCCCACGACGGTCCCACCGCGCTCGCTATAGTCTCCCGGGAGCGGCCTCGGGTGGTGCTGCTCGACATCGGGCTGCCCGGGATGGACGGCTACGAGGTCTGCCGCCAGATGCGCCGGAACGGGCTCGAGGAATCGCTGATCGTCGCGCTCACCGGATATGGGCAGGAAGAGGACAAGCTGAAGTCCAAGGAAGCGGGATTCGACGGTCATCTGGTGAAGCCGGGCGACCCGAACGAGCTGATGAAGCTCGTGGCCAGCTCGGCCAAGCCCTCGCCGGCGCGGTAGGAGCCGCGGTGGGCCCGCGCGGTAGGGGCGCGACCTAGAGCGGGATCCACCCCGGCAGCTCCTCCACCGAGTCGAGCACAGCGGTCGGAGCCGGAAGCGCGCGCGACTCGTCCCCGGGCCGGTATTTCCCCGTCCGCACCAGAACCCCCTTGAGCCCCAGCGCAATCGGCGCCGCCACGTCGAACTCGACGTCGTCCCCCACCATGATCATCTCCGAGAGCGCCGCCGAAGCATGCCGCGCCACGGCTTCGAAGAGAATCCGCGAGGGCTTCCCCAGGGTCTCGGCCTCGCGCCCCGACGCGTACGTCAGAAGCGCCGCCACGCCCCCCACGTCGGTGACCAGGGCCCCCTCCTTCTTGAAGAAGCGGTTTTGCGTCAGCGCGTAGAACGCGGCGCCGTCCAGGAGCCGTCGAAACGCGGGCTGCAGATCGCCCACGCGCCACGAATGTGCCTCGGTCGCGAGGAGGACCGAGGGGCCTTTGGGGTCCTCCCGGAACCAGGCGTACTCCTCGCGCTGCCGGGCGTCCGCGATCAGCACCCCTGAGTGGTGCCCGCGGGCCGGCAGCTCGCGCCGCGCCACCATGACCGGCGTCCAGAGCGATTCGGGGGAGTCGAGGAGGCCCTGCTGGATCAGCGCCTGGGCCAGCTCCGCGTGCGGCACGCTCGTGGTGTTGGTCACGAGTCGCACCGGAAGGCGGGCGCGGAGCGCGCGCACGGCGTCCGCGGCGCCCGGCAGGGGCGGGCCCAGGACTCCGTCGGTGAGCGTGCCGTCCACGTCCAGGCAGACGGCCCTCACCGCGTCCGCCCGGTCGCGCGCGCGAGCCAGCCCGCGAGCGGCTTCAGCTCCTCCACGCGGAGGAGGAGGCAGCCGGCCACATAGACGGCGACGGCCGCGGCCAGCGCCAGGCTCAGCACCAGCATCCGTTCCCCCAGGCTTTCCATCCCGACCGCCGATTCCACGCCGCGCGCCACGCCGGCCGCCGCGGCGGCGGCTGCCCCCGAAGCCACGAGGATCCGCGCGGCGGAGGACGCGAGCTTCCGCCCGCCCAGCGGGCCGATTTTCCTGCGCAGCATCCAGAAGAGAACGGCGAAATTGATCAGCGAGCCGATCGAGACCGCCAGCGCCAGACCCGTGTGCTGGTAGAGGCGCATCAGCGGGAAATAGAGGATCACCGTCGCGCCGATGGTGCTCATCGAGACGAACACCGGGATGCGCGCCATCCCCAGGGAGTAGAACGCCGGGACCATCACGCGCACCGAGGAAAAGGCGGCCAGACCCAGCGCGTAGGCCCAGAGGGCGCTCGCGGTCTGGAGCGTGTCCGCCGCGTCGAAGCGGCCGTGCTGGTAGAGAACGGCGATGACGGGGCGGGCGAGCACCATGAGGATCAGCGTCGCCGGGAGGGTCATCAGCAAAACAAGCCGGAGCGAGAAGGAGAGCGTGTCCTTGAGCCCGCCCAGGTTTCCGGCGGCGGCGTGGCGCGAGACCTCGGCCAAGGTCACCGTCGCGATGGCCACGCCGAAGAGGCCGATGGGAAGCTGCATCAGCCGGTAGGCGTAGTTGAGCCAGGAGACGCTCCCCTCGATGAGCATCGAGGCGAGGAAGGTGCTGGTGAAGATGTTGATCTGCGCCGCGGCGATCCCGATCGACGCGGGCGCCATGAGGGAGACCATCCGGATCACGCCCGGATCACGGAACGAGATCTCGGGCCTCCAGCGGAACCCCTGGGCGCGAAGCGCGGGCACCTGGATCCAGAGCTGCCCCAGCCCGCCCAGCACCGCGCCGGCCGCCATGCCGACGATCGGCTCGAGCCCCCACCGGGGACAGAGCGGCGCGATCAGAAAGCCCGACAGGATGAGCGCCACGTTCAGCATGGCCGGCGCGACGGCGGGCAGGAAGAAGACGCGGCGGGTGTTCAGAATTCCCATCACCGCGGCGGCGAGCGAGACCAGGAGCAGGAACGGCGTCATGATCTGGGTCATGAGCGTGGTCAATTCCAGCTTCCCGGGGATCGCGGCGAAGCCGGGAGCCATCACGCGCACGATCCAGGGAGCCGCCAGGATGCCGATCAGGCAGATCGCGGAAACGGTCACGAGGAGGAAATTGATGACGAGGTTCGCGAGGCGCATGGCGGCCTCGGGCCCCTGCTCGCGCTCCGTCCGCGTCAGCGTCGGCACGAAGGCGGCGCTCATCGCCCCTTCCGCGAACAGGTCGCGCAGGAGGTTCGGAACCCGGAAGGCCACCTGAAAGGCGTCCACCGCGAAGCCGGCCCCGAACTGGGCGGCGAATACCTGCTCCCGGACCAGTCCCAGAATGCGGCTCAGGAAGGTGGCGCCCGAGATGACCCCGGCGGTCCGTGCCATGCCGCGGCTGCGGGTTGCCGGCGCCTCGCGCGTGGGCGACGCTGCCGCCGCCTCCAGAGCGGGCGTCGCGGCCGCCTCGGGCGTCGCGGCTGCCTCCGGCGTGGATTCGGGCTCGGGTGTGGGGACGACGGGGGCCGGGGGCGGCTCCGGAGGGGGCGGCTCCCGGGAGGGATCGGGGGTGTCGGTCACGGGGTCGGATGCTCCCCGCCGCCCGTCCGTCTGTCAAGCGCTTGCGGCGAAGGCTGTTTCAGGGGCCATTTTCGGAGGTCTATACGGACCATTTTGAGACCCGGCCAGCGGCCCCGAAAGGCTGTCCCCTGAGCACACTACAGAACCTGCGCTGCGACTCTGTGTTTGATATAATAAGGGTCGATCCGGTGCCCCCAAACCCGGCCCCACCAAGGAGCGACACCCATGAGCGCGAACGACCAGGACAAGGACATTGTCGAGCGTCTGATCGCGGAAACCAACCTCTCAGCTCGCTTGGATTCCCTGATCGGGGAGATCTGCGACAAGCTGCGAGAGTACGGTGTCGCTTCGCCCCACAAGGTTTTCAACGACCTGGTGGATCCCTTCCGCGAGTATTTCATGCTCGAGTACGAGGAGGAGCGCGGCCTGACCGGCTCCGACGAGGAAGAGGAAGAGGAAGACGAAGAGGAAGAGGACCGGAGCTACTAGGGTTCCTCCTCGGCGAGCCGTCGCAAGAACGCCAGATTCTTCCGATCCATCACCACGCCGTCTTTTCCCTTCGGCGTCTCCAATATTTTGGGCACGGTCCGGAATCGCGGATCGCGCAGGATGCGCGCGAACGGCTCCGGGCCCAGCCGTCCCCGCCCCAGGTGCTCTTGGCGATCGACGCGGCTCCCGCGCTCGTTCTTGGAATCGTTCACGTGGAAGAGCCGGAGCGTCTCCAGACCCAGCACCGCGTCGAATTCCTCGAACGTCTCCTCGCACCCGCGCTCGGTGATCAGGTCGTAGCCCGCCGCGTGAACGTGGCAGGTGTCGAAGCAGACGCCCACCAGGTCGCGCCGATCGAGCTGATCGCGGATCCGGGCCAGCTCCTCGAATCTTCGTCCCAGCGTGGTCCCCTGACCCGCCACCGCCTCGAGCAGCACGACGACCGAGCGTGCCGGCGCGATCTCCCGCGCGCGCGAAAGCGATTCGGCCGCCCGGTCGCACCCCGCCGCGACGCCGCTTCCCATGTGAGCGCCGGGATGGGTCACGAGATAACGCACCCCCAGCGCCTCCGCGCGTCGCAGCTCGTCCGCGAACGCCTCGATCGATTTCTGCCGGAGCATCGGGTCCGGGGAAGCAAGATTTATCAGGTAGGAGTCGTGCGCCACCACGGGCGCGAGGCCGCTCGCCTCCCAGGCGCTCCGGAACGCGACGATGTGCTCGTCCTCCAGGGCCTTCGCGAGCCACCGATTCGCGTTTTTCGTGAAGATTTGGACGGCCCGAGTCCGTAACTTGAGCGCGCGCTCGATGCCCAGGGGCAGCCCGCCCGCGACGCTCATGTGAGCGCCGATCAGAGGCCCGTGGTCGGGAGCTCGCGCGGGTGGTCGGGAGGAGCGGGAGGTACGAGCTTTTTTCATTCTAAGGTATGGTCCGGGTTTAGCCGATTCTCGAGGGACAGGAACTATGCCGCGATCGGGGCACCGGGAAAAGCGTAGGAAGGACGGGTCGCGGACGCAAGCACGGCGCGTCGGGGCGAAGACGTCGCCGGCAGTGATCCCGGCGCGTCCGCCGGCGCGTTTCTGCATCCGGTGCGGTGCGCGGATGCGCCGCATGCGCGAGCACGGGGTGATGCGCCCGACGTGCCCCAAGTGCGGATTCATCGCGTACCGGAATCCGGCGCCCGCTTGCGGCGTGCTCCTGATGCGCCACGGCAGGGTGCTGCTGGCGCGCCGCGCGCACGAGCCGCGCCGTGACGCTTGGGGCATCCCGGCGGGCTTCATGGAGTACGGGGAGCATCCCGAGACGACCGCGGTGCGCGAGGTGCTCGAAGAGACGGGGCTGCGTGTCCGGCTCACCGGCCTCTTCGGCGTGTATGCGGGGCGCGACGATCCCCGTACCCGCGCGGTGCTGATCCTGTATCGCGGGAAGGAAACGGGCGGAGCGCTTCAGGCGGGGGACGACGCGAGCGAGGTGGGCTACTTCCCGCTCGACCGCCTGCCGCGACCGATGGCGTTCAAGGCGCACCGCGAGGCGCTCGGCGATCTGCGGCGGGCCGAGAAGGCCGCGAAGCGCGGCGCGAAGAAGAAGCGCGGCGCGAAGAAGAAGCGAAACCCGAAGCGAAAGGCAACATGAGCGTACGGATCCTCCATCTGGCCGACCTTCACCTGGGCGCCTCGTTTTCTTCTTTGGGCGACCGGGCCGAGGAGCGGACCCGCGACCTCCTCGGGGCGTTCCAGCGCGCCGTGGATTTCGCGGTCTCGCCCGAGAAGCCGGTGGACATGGTTGCGATCGCCGGCGACCTCTTCGACACGCACGACCCCGCAGACGGCATCGCCTTCGAGGTGGAATCGGCGCTGGAGCGGATGACCCGGGCGGGGCTCCCGGTCCTGCTCGCCCCGGGCACCCACGACGCGTGCGGCTACCGCCGCTCGGTCTATCGCCGGCTCCGGCTGCCCGAGGGAGCGCACCTCTTTCTAGCTCCCACGCTCGCGCCGGGTCCGCGACATACCATCCGGGGCGAGACGGTGCAGACGTACGGCGTCTCCTTCGAGGCGGCTGCCTGCGCGCGACCGCTGGGCGACTTCCGCCGGACCAGCAACGCGGACTTCCACCTGGCCGTGGTCCACGCGGCGCTCCAAGACTCCCCCACGTGGAAGATCCGGGCGCAGGACATGCCGATCACGCGCGCCGAGATCGGCTCGTCGGGGCTCCACTACCTCGCGCTGGGGCACTTCCATAACTTCGCCGAGGTGCGCGAGGGGTCCACGCTCGCCGTCTACCCCGGCACGCTCGAAGGGCGCAAGTTCGGGGAGAACGGGGCCCGCTACCTCGTGGTGGCGACCCTCGGCCGCGACGGCACCACCCTGGAGCGCACCCCGTGGAACGCGCGCACGGTCACTGAAGCCGTCGTCGACTTCCAGATCGCCGAGATCCGGGAAGAGCGCCAGCTGGAGGAGCGGATCGCCGCGTTCTCGGGCGATCGGGAAATTGTGCGGGTTCGTATGGAGGGCCCGGCCGAGTTCGTCTTCGACCCGGAGCGCCTGCGGACCCGCCTTCAACCCCGCTTCTTCCACCTGGAGCTGGACGACCGGACGTTCCTGGTCAACGCCAAGCTCCTCGACCGCTATCGCGAGGAGGCCACCGTGCGCGGCGTCTTCGTGCGGCGGATGCTCGAGCGGGTCGAGCAGGCTTCGTCGCAGGACGCCAAGGAGACCGCCACCCTCGCCCTCCGGATGGGACTCGCCGAGTTCCAGAATCCACGCCATGCGCCTTGAGCGGGTGACGGTCCAGGGCTACGGCCCCCTCGCCGACTTCGATGCGGTCCTCGAGCCGAAGCGGCTGAATCTCCTCATCGGCCCGAACGAGGCCGGGAAGTCCACATTCGCCACCGCGATCGTGTCCACGCAGTTCGGGGTGGCCACGCTCGAGGCCGAAGAGATGTCGCGTCCGTGGAGCGGCGCGCCGCACGCCGCCACGATCGTCTTCTCGGCCGGCACGGGCCGCTACCGGCTCAAGCGGAACTTCCAGACCCAGGAAGTGCACGTGGAGCAGCTCGGAACCAGCGGCGACGACGGCGCCAGCACTCTCTTCCAGGCCTCGACCAACCCGCGAGGGAGAAGCCCCGAGCTTTCCCAGTACGAGGAGATGCTCCGCGGCTGGATCGGCTACACGGACGCGCGCCTCTTCCGCGAGTCGTCGTTCGTCCACGAGAGCGCGCTCGAGACGCACGTCTCCCCCGAGCTCCGCCACATCGTGTCCGGCGCGGTCGAGGCGGACTATCAGCAGATCCAGGACGCGCTCCTGGACCGCCTGGATCAGCTCACCCGCGAGCACCCGTACGATCCCCAAAAGCGGAAGCGGAACAACCGCTCCATCGAGTCGCGCGAGGACCGTCTGGAGCAGCTCCGCTCCCGCCGCGCCCGCTCCGAGAGCGTGCTCACCGAGGTCAAGTCGCGCACCAAGGAGCGCGAGGAGCTGGAGTCGCGGCTCTCCGACCTGCGCGCCGAGCTGGCGGGGAAGGAGCAGTTCCTGGCCGACCTCGAGGCGTGGGTCGCGGTTCGCGAGGAGCAGCGGAAGGTCATGAAGCGCGTGCCCGCCGTCGGTCAGGAGCTGGTCATGGCCCGGCGCGCCCGCGCCCAAGCCGAGGACATCGACCGCCGCATTTCGGAATCGATGGGCTACCTGGCGAACGCGCCGGAAGAGGTGGAGCCCGACCTCCTCCGGCTCGGCATGCTCCGCTCCCAGCGCTCGCGCCACCAGAAGACGGCCGAGACGGAGCGCGGTAAGACCGACGGCCCGGCGCCCGCGACGCCCCTTGTTTCCTTCCTCCTCTCGGCGGGCGCGGCGGTGGTCACGGGAGGAACCGTGTACGCGCTGGTCCCCAACCCGCTGATCGCAGGCATCGCCGCCGTCGTGGGCTCCGTGATCGGATTCGCCGCGGGACGCATGTTCGGACAGAGCGCCGTCAAGAGCCGCGCGATGGCCGAAGCGCAGATGCGCGTGGCCGAGGAGAACATCCGGACATTGAGCCAGGAGATCGACCAGATCGAGATCCGTGTGAACCCCTACATCGCCGGGCGCACGCTCGAGGTAGTGCTCTCGGACGTGAAGCGGTTCCGCGCCGCGAACCAGGAGCGCCGCGAGCACGCCGCCGTGATCCACTCCCTGCCCATGCCGGAACGGCTGGAGGCGGAGGCGAAGGAGCTGGACGAGGCGATCGACTCGCTTCGCACGCGGGAGAAGACCATTCTCAGCCACTCGCCTCTCCTCTCGCCGCTCAAGGACGATCCGGTGAAGGCGGCCGCGGCGGCCGAGCGGCTGAAGCGGGAAGCCGCGGGCCTCCGCTCCAAGGTCGAGATCACGCAGGAGGGGTTGAGCGCGCTGAACCGCCGCACGGGAGGCGGCGAGGGGGACGCCGAGAACCTCGCCACGCTGGACGAGACGATCACCGCCGAAGAGGCGGATCTCGCTCGCGAGCGGCGGCAGCGAGACGCGCTGCTCCTCGCGCTCGACGTCCTCCGCGACTCGGTCATCGCGTTTCAGCAGCAGCACGTCGGACGCCTGGCCAAGATCGCCGGCGCCACCATGAACCGGCTGACCAACGGGCGCTACAAGGGTGTGGCGCTGGACGCCGACTTCACGCCCACGCTTTCCACCGACGGGCGGGACCGCGTGCCCCTGGAGGCGCTGAGCCGCGGCGCCCGGGACGCCTTCTACTTCTCGCTCCGAGCGGCCCTGGTCCGCGAGCTGGCGGCGCGGGAGCCGGTTCCGCTACTGCTGGACGATCCGGTCGCCCACTTCGACGAGGAGCGCCGGGGGACCTTGGTCGCCATGCTCGAGGAGCTGGCGCGCGAAGTGCAGGTAATATTGCTTACCCACGACCGCCGGGTGTTGAACCAGGTTCGGGACGCGCACGTGCTGGCGCTGGGAAGCTCCGGCCGCGCCAAGGATTCGACCCGCAAGGTGCAGACCCGCGGCTAGTGACCCCTTTTCCCCTGCCCCACGCCTGATTCATAAAGGACTCAAGGTTGGCTGGAAACAGCCGAACCTTGACCCGTATGGCTCGACCGGCCCCACACCCCACTCCCACGCAGAAGGCGGACCGGATCCGCGATCAGGTGCTCGCGCTCGACGTGAAGCGCGTCGCCGATTGGATCCAGGCGCTCGTGCGCACCGTCAAGGCGATGCGCATGTATCTCCCGAACAATCCTTCGCTCCACAAATTCCAGAACGACCTCGAGAGCCGGACCTGGTCGGTGCTGAAGGAGATCGGGGACATCACGCTCACCGTCCAGCAGTTCGACTTTCTCTTCGAGAACTACTCCGTCTATCACAACGCCGCGCGCGAGGAGTCGCTGGCCTTCCGCTTCCACGCGGACGGCGTGCGCGAGGTGACGATCAAGGAAGGGCTGGAGCCGAACGAGCTGCGCGGATTTCTCGACGTCCTGAAGCGCACGACGGAAGCGTCGAGCGGGCAGGACGACGTGGTGACGATGCTCTGGGAGCGCGACTTCCGGCATGTCGAGTACGTCTACATCCCGCTGGAGGACCTGCTCGAATCGACGGGGGCAGCGGGCGACGGGGACTCTTCCCCGAAGTCGAACGAGCCCGACGCCGGGATCCCGTGGCCGACGAGCACGGAGGAGCCGGAGCCGTCGACGGAGGGCGGGCATACGGCCGCCGCGGAGCGCTCGGACGACTGGACACCCTCGGTCACCGTGGATTCGGCGTGGGACGAGACGACCGGGACGCAGTTCCGCCTGACCGACGCCGAGCTGGTGGAGATGGAAGCCGCGATCCGCGAGGAGACGGCTCGCGCCCTGGGGCCCGAAGTGCTCGAGATCGTGGCCGCCATCTTGGAGTCCGAGGAGGAACCCGCCGGCTTCCTGGAGTCCGCCGTGGCGTTCCAGCGCTTCATCGAGCTGGCGATCGAGGAGGCCGACATCG
>JBKJXM010000171.1:0-7811 GCA_046716305.1 Candidatus Eiseniibacteriota bacterium | reverse complement strand
GCCGAACTCCATAGCCCGGGGCATAGCCCGGGGCAGGGCCTGGGGCATAGCCCGGTCCATAGCCTGGGGCATCGTCAGCGCACCGGGCGGAAGAGGCGGTCGACCCGTGGGAAGCGGCGGTCGGGATCCCACGACCAGTAGATGAACATCGCCTTTCCCTTCACGAGCTCGCGCGGCAAGGCGCCCCAGAAACGGCTGTCGTGGCTGTTGTCCCGGTTGTCCCCCATCATGAAGAGATGCCCCTGCGGGACCACGTATGGTCCGAAGTTGTCGCGCGGTTGCGTCTCCCGCGTAATGATCCGCGGATCCTTGTGCACCACGTACGGCTCTTCCCGCGCCTTCCCGTCCACGTAGAGCACCTTGTCCCGGATCTCCACCTGCTGGCCGGAAAGCGCCACGCACCTCTTGATGAAATCACGCGAGGGATCCTCAGGGTAGCGGAAGACGATCACCTCGCCGGCCTTCGGCTCCCGGATGGCCGGGAAGCGGTAGTAGAAGAAGCGCTCGCCCCCCAGGCCGATGTCGATCTCCGAGCCGTAGACCATCTTGTTGACGAAGAGAAAGTCGCCCACGAGGAGCGTGTCCTCCATGGAACCAGTCGGAATGCGGAAGGCCTGGACCACGAGCCCGCGAATGACGATGGTGAGCACCACCGCGAGGACGATCGCCTCGAGGTACTCGCGGAGCGTGGACTTGCTGCGCGCCCGGGCCCGCGCGGCGGCAGCCGTGGTTCCTGGGGTCATGCCGGAGTCTCTCCTTTTCACGCGGCTATCGCTCCACCCGCAGCACGGCCAGGAAGGCCTCCTGCGGGATCCGGACCGTGCCCACCTGCTTCATCCGCTGCTTCCCTTCCTTCTGCTTCTCGAGGAGCTTCCGTTTGCGCGAGATGTCGCCGCCGTAGCACTTCGCGATGACGTTCTTCCGAAGCGCCGAGATGGTCTCGCGCGCGACCACATTGCCGCCGATCGCCGCCTGGATCGCGATCGGGAACATCTGCCGCGGGATCAACTCCTTGAGCTTGAGGCAGATGTCCCGCCCCCAGTCGTAGGATCTCTCGCGGTGCACGATCACCGAGAGCGCGTCCACGGCGTCGCCGTTCAAGAGCAGGTCCATCTTGACCAGCGCCGCCTGCTTGTACCCGGCCAGCTCGTAGTCGAGCGAGGCGTAGCCGCGGCTGATCGATTTGAGCCGATCGTAGAAATCGAGCACGATCTCGGCCAGCGGGAGCTCGTAGGTGATATGCGCCCGTTCCGGACTGGGGTACTCGATACCGAGGTAGATGCCGCGGCGATCCTGCGCCAGCTTCATGATGTTCCCCACGTACTCGGTCGGCACGACGACCTGCGCGCGCACGTAGGGCTCCTCGATCTCCTCGATCGACCCGGTGGGGGGCATGAGGGCCGGATTCTCCACCACCACCGTCTCGCCGTCGGTCTTCAGAACGTGGTACTCCACGCTGGGCACCGTCGCGATCAAGTCCACGCCGTACTCGCGAGAGAGCCGTTCCTGCACGATCTCCATGTGGAGGAGACCCAGGAACCCGCAGCGGAAGCCGAAGCCCAGGGCGAGCGAGGTCTCCGGCTCCCAGGAGAGCGCCGCGTCGTTCAGCTGGAGCTTGGCCAGCGACTCCTTGAGCTCGGAGTAGCTGTCCTGCTCCATCGGATAGAGCCCGGAGAACACCATCGGCTTCACGGGGCGATACCCGGGGAGCGCCTCCGTCGCGGGCCGGTCGTCGGAGGTGATCGTGTCCCCCACCTTGGCGTCCGAGACCACCTTCACGTTCGCGATGACGTAGCCCACGTCGCCCGCGATCAGCTCGGGCTTGGGCTCGAGGCCCAGGCGGAGCGAGCCCACTTCCAGCACCTCATGGCGCTTTCCGGTCGAGAAGAAGCGGACCCCGTCGCCCGGGCGGATCCGCCCCCGCATGACGCGCACGTACACGATGACGCCGCGGAACTGGTCGAAGACCGAATCGAAGACGAGCGCCTGGAGCGGCCGGTCCGATTCGTCGGCCGGCGGCGGGATGCGCTTCACGATTGCCTCCAGCACCTCCTCCACGTTCAGCCCCTCCTTGGCGGAGACGCGAATGCAATCCTCGGGCTCCACGTGGAGGAGCTGGGCCACCTCGAGCGCGGTCTCGTCCGGCATGGCGGCCGGGAGATCCACCTTGTTGATCACGGGGATGATCGTCAGCTTCTGCTCCAGCGCCAGGTAGAGGTTGGAAATCGTCTGCGCCTCCACTCCCTGGGAGGCGTCGACGACGAGGATCGCCCCCTCGCACGCGGCGAGGCTGCGCGAGACCTCGTACGTGAAGTCGACGTGCCCGGGCGTGTCGATCAGGTTCAGCGTGTACGTCTTCCGGTCGCGCGCGGTGTAGCTCATGGCGATCGCGTGCGACTTGATGGTGATCCCCTTCTCGCGCTCCAGGTCCATGTTGTCCAGCACCTGCTCCTTCATCTTCCCCTTCGGGACGGTGCCCGTCAGGTCGAGCAGGCGGTCGGCCAGGGTCGATTTCCCATGGTCGATGTGCGCGATGATGCAGAAATTGCGGACGGTCTCTCTGAGCTTCATGGGCAGAGCTTCATGGGCAGGGCTCTCGGCGCGGCTCAGAAGCGGACGCGAAAGGCGAGGGAGACTGTGGGGCCGGCTCCGGGGCGCGGAGGCAAGAGGCTCTCTTCCCGGCCGAAATCGGCGTCGAACGTGGAGAGATGCGCGTCCACATACGCGTCGGCCATCGAGAGCAGGTGGGCCGCGAGGGTCCACCAGATCCAGTCGATCTTGCGATTGCGATGCGCATCCGCCTCCAGTTCAGCTGTGGCCGCGGCGGCCAGATCGCCGGCTGCGGCCGCGTCGACGGCCCGCTGCTTCGCGTCGTTCTGCAGCTTCAGCTCGCGGAGCGCGCTCCCGATCAGAAATCCCTCGGCGCCGATGACCAACCCGGCCTTGAGCGGCTGATGATTGTACAACTGACCCCAGCATGGGACGAGCGCCGAGCGCATCATGACCTTGAAGGGCGCGGTCTTCGGCTGGGATGCGCGCGCCGCGGAGTCGGCGGGCGACATCGCCGGACGGACGGGCGGATCGGCGGCCCGCGCCGGCGATGCCGAGGCAAACGCCCCCAGCGCCGCGGCACACGCCCCGATCAGGGCCGCGCCGACGGCGGCGCGGACTCGCGAGCGCCCGCGCGAATCAGTCCTTGGTGAAGAAATGGGCGATGGCCAGGAAGACGAAGATAATGCCGCCGAAGACATAGACTCCGATCACCACTCCACGGTTGAACTCCGGTCCCAGGGAGGAATGTCCCAGGAGATAGTGGAGCCCCTGGGCCAGGGCCACGAGGAGCACGAGCAGGAGCACGGGCCACCACCCGCGGAGCAAGGCGAGGATCGTGATCAGCACGACCACCGCGATCACCACGGGATTGCCGAGCCAGGTCGGGAAGAGGTTCACAGGGCCGCCCTTCCCGCCCGCGATGGCGGGAACGTGTGGGAATCGAACCCACCTCGGACGTCAGAGACGCCCGACAGAAGGATTTGAAGTCCTCGGGAACCACCAGATCCCATCCGCTCCCCCTTTCCCACCCTCACGCGCGCACTTCGATCGGCGCCCGCCCCTTGGTCAGCACTTCGCCGATCACCGCCCCCTCCACCTTGGCTTTCTTCAATCCCCGCATCAGCGCCGCGACGCGGCGCGGCGACACCGCGATCAAAAGTCCGCCCGACGTCTGCGGATCGGCGAACGCCATGCGGAGCGGCTCCGCCACTCCCTCGTCGAACGTCACGTGCGGTGCAGCATACGCGAGATTCGCGTTAAGCCCCGCGGGCGCGACCCCCGCCCGCGCGAACTCGAGCACCCCGGGAAGGAGCGGCACCGCGCCGCTCCAGAACCGCAGCGTCTTCTTGCTCGCGCGCGCCACGTTGAGCGCGTGACCCAGGAGCCCGAACCCCGTGACGTCGGTCGCCGCGCTCGCGCGCGCGGCCAGCATCGCCGCAGCCGCGCCGCGGTTCAACATGGCGAGCTGCGCCGTGAGACGGACCAGGTCCGCGTCGGGAAGCAGCCGACGCTTCAGGGCCGTGGCCAGGATGCCGACGCCGAGCGGCTTCGTCAGGACCAGCACGTCGCCCCGCTTCGCCCCCGCGTTCGTGACGATCCTCTTCGGGTGAACCTCCCCCGTGACCGCGAATCCGAACTTCATCTCGGAATCGCGAACCGTGTGCCCGCCCAAGAGCGCGACGCCCGCGCGCGCGAGCGTGTCGGCCCCGCCGCGCAGGATCTCCCCCAGCACCTTCATGTCGCCCCGCTCGGGATAGCAGACCACCGAGAGCGCGGTGAGCGGCGTTCCACCCATCGCATAGACGTCGCTGAGCGCGTTCGCGCCCGCGATCCTCCCGTAGTCGAACGGATCATTCACGACGGGCGTGATGAAATCGATCGTCTGGACCAGCGCGCGGGTGGGGGAGAGGCGGAACACCCCCGCATCGTCCCAGGTCTCGGGGCCGACCAGCACGTCCCGCGACCGCCTGTCACGCGGCAGCGAAGCGAGTGCCTCCTTCAGGTCCTCCGGACCCAGCTTGGCGGCTCAGCCCGCGCACGAGACCTGCTCGGTAAGCCGGTGAATGTCCTCGCGGGTGTGGCTGACGGCGCGGGTGCGGCTCACGGCGCGGGGGCTCACGTCAAAAACGCCCAGGCCTCGATCTCCACGCGCGCGTCCCGCGGCAGCCGGAGCACGGCGACCGTGGAGCGCGCGGGCTTGGGATCGGGGAACACGCGGGCGTAGGCCTCGTTCATCGCCCCGAACTCGTCCATGTCCGCGAGAAAGACGGTGGTCTTCACGACGTCGCCGAAGCCGGCGCCGCCCGCGCCGAGCACGGCCTTCAGATTCTCGAGCGCCCGCTCGGTCTCCGCCTTGATGCCTCCGGACGCGAGGACTCCCGTCGCCGGATCCAGGCCGACCTGGCCCGAGGTGACGATCCAGCGCCCGGCGAGGACGCCGGCGCGCGCCTGCGCGTAGGGGCCGATCGCCGCCGGCGCGCCGGAGGTGCGGAGAACTCTCGCGTCTTCCGGGGCGCTCACTCGACCGTGACGCTCTTGGCCAGGTTGCGGGGCTGGTCCACGTCGCAGCCGCGCTCGACGGCGATGTAGTAGGCGAGGAGCTGGAGCGGGATGACCGCTAGGAGCGGCATGAGCGGGCCGAGCGCGTGCGGCACGAAGAGGACGTGGTCGGCCTTCTGCGCCACGACTTCGTCCCCTTCGCACGCCACGGCGATGATCTTCCCCCGGCGCGCCCGGACCTCCTCCATGTTGTTCAGCACCTTCTCGTAGGCGGAGTCCTGGGTGCAGACGAAGACCACCGGCATGTTGTCGTCGATCAGCGCGATGGGGCCGTGCTTCATCTCCGCGGCCGGGTAGCCCTCCGCGTGGATGTAGGAAATCTCCTTCAGCTTCAGCGCCCCTTCCAGGGCCACGGGGAAGTTCACGCCGCGCCCCAGGTAGAGGAAGTTATTGTGGTGCGCGTAGGCGCGCGCGATGCCGCGGATGGCGTCGGCGTTCGCGAGGATGCGCTCCATCTTGTCCGGAATCGTGGAGAGCTCGCGGGTCAGCTCGCCCCCCAGCTCCGGGGACAGCTCGCCCAGGCGCCCCAGGTAGAGCGTGAGGAGCGCGAGCGCCGCGACCTGCGAGGTGAACGCCTTGGTCGAGGCGACGCCGATCTCCGGGCCCGCGTGGATATAGACGCCGCCGTCCGATTCGCGCGCGATGGTCGAGCCCACGACGTTGCAGACGCCCAGCACCTTGATCCCCTTCCGCTTCGCCTCGCGCATGGCGGCCAGGGTGTCAGCCGTCTCGCCGGACTGGCTCACCGCGATCACCACGGTGCCGGGGGTCAGGATCGGGTTCCGGTAGCGGAACTCCGAGGCGTACTCCACCTCCACGGGAAGGCGCGCCAGCTCCTCGATCAGGTACTCGCCGATCAGCCCCGAGTGCCACGAGGTGCCGCACGCGGTGATCACGACGCGCTTGATCTGCCGGAGCTCCTTCTCGCTCATGTTGAGCCCGCCCAGGCGCGCGGTGCCTTCGGCGACCATGAGCCGGCCCCGCAGCGTGTTCCGGAGCGACTGGGGCTGCTCGAAGATCTCCTTCAGCATGAAGTGGGCGTAGCCCGCCTTCTCGATCTGCTCCAGTTCCCAGTCGATCGTCTCGACCTTCTTCGACACCGTCACTTCGCCGACCGTGGTGGTCGTGATCCCTTCCGGGGTCAGGATCACCATCTCCTCGTCGTCCAGGTAGACGACCTGGTTCGTGTGGCGAATGATGGCCGAGACGTCCGAGGCCAGGATGTACTCGTCGTTGTCGCAGATCCCCACGACCAGCGGACTCCCGTGGCGCGCACCCACGATCTTCCGCGGCTCGTCCGAGCAGATGACCGCGAGGCCGTACGTGCCGGTCAGGAGCCGGAGCGACTGGGCCACCGCCTTCTCGAGATTGCCCTGGTAGAACTTTTCGATCAGGTGGGCGATCACTTCCGTGTCGGTGTCGGTCGTGAACTTGTGCCCTTCCTTCTCCAGCGCCTTCTTCAGCGTGGAGTAGTTCTCGATGATCCCGTTGTGGGCGACCGCGATCTTGCCGTGGCAGTCGGTGTGGGGGTGCGCGTTCACGGTGGTGGGCTCGCCGTGCGTGGCCCAGCGCGTGTGCGCGATGCCGACGGAGCCGAGGGTGGGATTGGCCTTCAAGAGCGCCTCGAGGACGCTGATCTTGCCGGCCGCCTTCTGGATCTTGAGCCCGTCGCCGTTCAGGACGGCGACGCCGGCCGAGTCATAGCCTCGATATTCGAGTCGCTTCAATCCCTCGAGCAGGATGGGGAGCGATTCCTGGCGCCCGACGTAGCCGACGATGCCGCACATGGAACTCTCCTCCTACCGGCGGGCCGGAGCCGCGGTCGCGGGTTGCGACCGTTGCGCGGCCTCGGCGGCCCGCGCCGCGAGCGCGTCCGCGCGTTCCTGGGTCGTGGCTTCCGCCAGGATCCGCACGATGGGCTCGGTGCCGGAGGCGCGAACTTGAACCCAACCATCTTCCCAGAGGTATTTTTCGCCGTCCAGCGTATTGCGCTCCCCGTCCGGGAAGGCGTCCCGGAGCGACACCTCGAGCGCCGCGGGGTCCTGGATGCGGAGGTCCAGCTTCCGCTTCACCATGACGAGCGGCGGCATCTCCTCCCGGACGCGGCGGGAGAGAGGACGTGGATCCGCGGCCAGCCAGTCGAGCGCGATGGCGGCGGCCAGAAGCGCGTCGCGCGTGGCGTGGAGAGCCGGGTAGATGACCCCGCCGTTTCCCTCCCCGCCGATCACGCCGCCCCGGCGCAGAAGCTCCTCGGCCACGTGCGCCTCGCCCACGCGCGCGCGGTGCACGGGCGCGCCGCGGCGCTTGGCGATCGCTTCGATCCCCATGGACGTGGACGCGTTCACCACGACGGGTCCGACGCGGTTGCCGAGCGCCCAGTCCACGGCGATCTGGAGCGTCCGCTCCTCGCCGATCGGCCGCCCCTCGTCGTCCACGATCGCGAGCCGGTCGGCGTCGGGGTCGTTCGCGAAGCCGATGTCCGCGCCGGAGCGCCGGACGGCTTCGCCCAGCGCGCCCAGGTTCTCCGGGAGCGGCTCGGGAACGCGCGGGAAGCGCCCGTCGGGCGTGCAGTGGATCTCCGTCACCTCGCACCCCAAAGCACGGAGGATCGCCGGCGTGGCGACCGAGCCCGCGCCGTTCACGCAATCCACCGCGACCTTGAAGCGGCGCGCGCGGATTCGCTCCACGCCGAGACCGGG
>JBKJXM010000170.1:0-13550 GCA_046716305.1 Candidatus Eiseniibacteriota bacterium | reverse complement strand
ATTTTGGGGCTTGGATACGCTGTTTTTGGCACCTACCTGAGACGGAAGCGTCCCACCCCCCTGTTCGACACTTGACAAACTCCATTTACAGCTGTATCTTCTGAGAGTCGACCGGGACCTTCCGACGCGCTAGCGCGCCGGCACTGCGAGGCAAGGACGCAATGTCCCAGAACCCCGAGCCCTTCCGCGAGAACGCTTCGGACGCCTCTGCCAATCTCCCCGAAACCGATCCTCTCGAACGCCTGAGCCGTGGCCTTTCGCAGTGGGAGCGCGAGCTCCTGACCCAACCGCGCGTGCCGTCTCGCGGGCGGGTGGCGACCGACCAGGACCGGCTCCATCATCTCCTCCACGCGAGCCGAGCCGTCACCAGCACCCTCGATCTGAACGAGCTTTTGGTCCGTATCGTGGACGCGGTCGTCAGAATCGCCGGCGCCGACCGCGGCTTTCTCATGCTCTGCCAGGAGGACGGCAAGCTTCACTTCGAGATCGCCCGAAGCAAGGACGAGACGACCCTTCCCTCGGACGAATTCAAGATCTCGCTCGGCATCGCCGAGCAGGCCGTGCACCGCCGCGAGACCGTGTGGGTGCTCGACGCGGCCGGCTCCTCGCTCTTCCAGGACCGGAAGAGCGTCCGCGAGCTGTCGCTTCGGACGGTGGTCGCGCTTCCCATTCTGAACGCGGGCCGGCTCCTCGGCGTCCTGTACATCGACTCGAATTCGATCGCGCACGAGTTCACGCCCGAAGACATCGCGGTGCTGGAAGGCTTCGCGGCGCTCGTGGCCGTCGCGCTTGAGAACGCCCGCCTGCACCATTCGCTCAAGGAATCCAAGAATCGCCTCGAGATCGAAAACCTGAACCTGCGCCGCGCGCTCAAGGAGGACGTCCGCTACGGACTCCTCGTCGGACGGAGCCCGCGGATGCAGCGGGTCATCGAATTATTGGAGAAGGTGATCCCCACCCAGGTCTCGGTGCTGATCAGCGGCGAGACAGGCACTGGAAAAGAGCTGGTGGCGCGCGCCATCCACCTGAACGGGCCGCGCAAGGACAAAAACTTCATCGCCGTGAACTGCGGCGCGCTCCCCGAGCCCCTGCTCGAGAGCGAGCTGTTCGGATACAAGAAGGGCGCGTTCACCGGAGCCAACGAGGACCGCGTCGGCCTGTTCGAAGCGGCCGACCAGGGGACTCTCTTCCTGGACGAAGTGGGCGAGATGCCCTCGTCGCTCCAGGTGAAGCTCCTCCGCGTGCTCCAAGACTCGCTGATCCGCCGCGTGGGCGACACGGTGAGCCGGAAGATCGACATCCGGCTGATCACCGCGACCAACCGCGACCTGCGCGCCGAGGTGGAGGGCGGACGCTTCCGCCAGGATCTCTTCTACCGCCTGAACGTGGTTCCCATCGAGGTGCCGCCGCTCCGGGAGCGCGGCGAGGACATCCTGCTCCTCGCGCAGCATTTCCTGGACCTCTTCTCGAAGCAGCAGGTGAAGCCGATCCGCGGGCTGACCACCGAGGCGCGCGAGCTGCTCCTGCGCTATGCGTGGCAGGGGAACGTGCGCGAACTGGAGAACGCGATGGCTCGCGCCGTCGCGCTCGCGGACGAAGGCGCCGCGCTCGAGCCGGCGCTCTTCGGTCTGGGCGCCACCGTGACCCGCCGGTGGGACGGGCAGCACACGCTTCGGGAGACCCTGGACGCGGTGGAGGCCGAGACGATCCGCGAGGCGCTCCGGCAGTGCGAATCGAACGTTTCGCGCGCGGCCCGCGCCCTTGGGGTCAGCCGCCAGCATCTCCACAACAGGATGAACTCCCACGGGATCCGCCGCGCGCGGGTCCTGAACGAAACCACAGCCTCGTGACCCAAGCGACAGCGCGCGGGCCCGCCGCCCAGGCAGCGGGCCCTTCGCGCGACCTCACCGCGCGCCGCCTGGCGTCGCTCCGCGCCATCCTGTGCCAGAGCGACGAAGCCCTTCGCGCGCGCCTCCCGGAATACTTCCTCGTCTACTACAAGCACCTCCGCATGATCCGGAATCCCGCGCGCATCGAGCACCTCTTCCAGAAGGGGCGCGACATGTTCGCGTACCTGGAGGCGGAGGGGAAGGACGTGCTCGACCTGGGGGCGGGCTTCGGCCTCGAGGCGCTCCTGGTCGCGATCTACGGCGCCCGCCGCGTGCTCGCCACCGAGATCGATCGGGACATGGTCGCGGTCGGCGCCTACCTGGCGCGCGCGGTGGACCCGCCCGTGGACCACTTCGAGTCGCGCTACGGCGACGGGATCGGGATGGAGCTTCCCTCGGCCTCGTTCGACGGCGTCATGGCGAACTGCGTGATCTCCCACGTGCGGGACCTGGACGGCTTTCTGCGCGAGGCGAACCGGCTCCTTCGGCCCGGCGGGATCTTCTTCCTGAGCGACGAGAACAACTCGCTCTACCTTCCGGCGCGCGGACGCCGCCGGCGAGGGTGGCACGACATGGAGCGGGAGCCGGAGGGCCCCTACTTCGCGGCGCGCCGCGCGCTGATCGGCGAGCACTTTCCCGCCCTGGCCCAGAACCAGCTCCTCGAGGCGACCCGCCGGACGCGCGGCCTCGTGGGCGCCGACGTGATCGCCGGGACCCACGAGCTTCTCGAGACCGGCGCCGTCCGGAAGCGGGCCGAGTTTCCCTATCGGGACCCGCGGGACGGCCAGTACCCGGAACGGGAGCTGAACCCGTTCTGGATGATGGGCCGCTTCCGCGAGGCGGGGCTCGAACCGGAGCTCCTCCCCGCTTTTTTTTCCCGCGCCATCGAGGTCCACCCGAGGCAGTGGGTGAAGGACATCCTCCGCTTTTTCTGCACCCGATGGCCGGTGCTTTCGGTCTACGTCTGGCCGATCATGCGCCTCCGGGGCCGAAAAGTACGTTGACACCCCGCGCGGCGCGCCGATAGGCTGCGCCCCGTGCGATGGGCTCGGCTCTTCCTCCTGGCCGTCCTGACTCTGGCCGCGGCAGGCGCCGCGCGGGTCGAGGGCCAGTCCGCTTCCCCCGACTTCACACCTATAGGTTTCGTCGCCCGCGACAATCCCGGCGATACCGGCGGGGCCCTTCTGCTCACGTGGACCCCTCCAGACTCCTCCAGCCTCCCGCCCGACGCGGTGCTCGAAATACGTCGCGCCGAGGCCCCCGCGTTCGAGTGGAAGACGCTCGCCGAGGTATCGCCGCTCGCCGGCCGCTACGTGGATCAAACAGCCGCCGCGGGCCACGTCCACCGCTACGAGATCCGCCTCAAGACAGCACCCGGCCCAGCCGGAGCCGCCACCGGAGCCGCCGCGGTGAGCGAGCCCGTCTCGTCCCACGACAACTGGTTCCGGCAGGAGCGGACGAACTCCCTCGTCGCCACGCTCATCTTTCTGGTCGCGGTCCTCGGATCGATCGCGCTGGCCCGCTCGGGGAAGCCGCTCTTCATTCGGAAGATCGCGGGGTTGAACGCCGTCGACGAGGCGATCGGCCGCGCCACGGAGACCGGAAAGAAGGTGCTCTACGTTCCGGGCATCCAGAGCATGGACGACATCCAGACCGTGGCCTCCATTTCGGTGCTGGGCCACGTCGCGCGCGCGACCGCCCGCTACGGCACCGACCTGGACGTCGCGAACCGGGACCCCCTCACCTACGCCTCGGCGCGCGAAACCGTCCGCGGTGCCTATCTGGCGGAAGGGCGCCCCGATCTCTATCGCGAGGAGATGGTGAACTACGTGACGTACGACCAGTTCGCGTTCGTGGCCGCCGTCTCCGCGCGCATGGTGCGCGAGCGCCCGGCCACGATCTTCCTGATCGGGCACTTCTTCGCCGAGTCGCTCATCCTCGCGGAGACCGGGCAGTCGGTGGGCGCCATCCAGATCGCGGGACAGGCGGACCCGACGCAGCTCCCGTTCTTCGTGGCGGCCTGCGACTACACGCTGATCGGCGAGGAGCTGTTCGCGGCGAGCGCGTATCTCTCGCGCGAGCCGGTGCTGCTGGGCTCGATCCGGGGCCAGGACATCTTCAAGGCGCTCTGCCTCCTGGTCGGGATCGTGGGGATCGTCTACGCGACCATGGGAAACATGTGGGTCGCCGAGCTTCTCCAGACACGATGACCGAGCCACGATGACCTTCGACTTCGGCCGGGTCGCCCTCTTCCTCTTCTTTTTCGTGGTGCCGGTCGTCGGGATCGCGCTCGGCCTGCGAAGCCCCTCGATGCGGAGCCGCATCCCGATCATCGTCGCCTTCATCGCGGGGATCATCCCGATCCTCTCCCTCTACATCCCGAAGGGGTTCCTTTCCGGTCCCGCGGGGATGAGCCCGCGGCTCGACCGGTGGCTGATCATCGTGGCGGGCTTCGCGCTCCTTCTCGGCATCGTGAACGTGGTCCAGAACAACAGCCGGAAGATCGCGCGGCGGGACTCGGGATGGATGTTCTCGGCGGTGCTCCTGACCGGACTTCTGATCACGGGAAGCCTCGGGATCTGGGGCGCGGTCTCGGGCGAGGGAATCGGGTTCCGTCCCGACGGCTCGACCACGCCGTTCAAGTGGATCGAGGACCGCTTCTTCCAGCCGCTTCAATCCACCATCTTCTCGCTGCTCGCGTTCTTCATGGCGAGCGCCGCGTTCCGGGCCTTCCGCGCCCGGAACACCGAAGCGACGATCCTGCTCGTCGCGGCCGGGCTGGTCATGGCGGGCCGCGTGCCGCTCTTCGAGCTGCTCGCCGTCCCCTTCCCGGCGCTCCAGCCTTCGGCCGCGGCCGCGAGCCTGTTCCTGGGCGGGCTCACGGAGTGGATCATGAACATACCGAACGGGGCCGCGCAGTCCGGGATCATCATCGGCGCCGCGCTGGGCGCCGCGTCGATGGCGATCCGCGTCATCCTCGGCATCGAGCGCGGCTACCTGGGCCTGGGGTCGGGGGAGTAGATGGCGAAGCGTCCCGGCGCCATGGACCGCTTCCTCGACTGGGCGTTGAGCCTTGACCGCCGCTGGATCTATCTCCTCGTCGCGGTCAGCGTCATCACGCCGATCGTCGTTCCGATCGGGCTCCCCGTGACGACCACGCTGTCCACGCGGAACGCCTTCGACTACGTCGAGGGGCTGCGCCCCGGAGACGTGGTCTGGCTCTCCTTCGACTACGGCCCGTCCTCGGCGCCCGAGAACGATCCGATGGCGGAGGCCTTCCTGCGCCAGTGCTTCCTCAAGAAGGTGCGGGTCATCGTGGCCGCGCTCTACCCGCTTGGCGGTCTGGGTCTCGCCAACAACGTGCTGGCCAAGGTCACGCCGGAGTTCCCCGGCCTCAAGTACGGCGAGGATTACGTGAACCTCGGCTACAAGGATGGCGCCGCGGCGGTGATGCGCCGGCTGGGCGACAACATCGCGGACGCGTTTCCGACCGACGTGAACGGACGCCCGATCGAGCAGCTGCCGATCATGCGCGGGGTTCATGACATCCATCAGGTCAAGCTGGTGTTCACGGCCGCGACCGGATTGATCGGGGAGTACTGGATCACGCAGGTCCACGCCCAGTTCGGCACGCCCGTCATCATCGGACCGACCGCGGTGAGCGCCCCGAAGTACTACGCCTACATGAACGCGGGCCAGCTGGTGGGGATGCTGGGCGGGATGAAGGGCGCGGCGGAATACGAGAAGCTTCTCAGGGCGAAACACCCGCAGCTCGACCGCTTCTACCGCGACACCCGGCTCTTCACGGCGACGAAGGGGATGGACGGGCAGACCGTGCTCCACACGGTGATGCTGGCCCTCATCGTTCTCGGGAACGTCGCGTATCTGCGCGCCCGCGTGCGGCGGCGGACGGCGGACGTGGGCGGGGCGCGCGGCCCGGCGGGGACCCAGTCGTGAGCGAGACGTTTCCGGGCATCGGCATCTGGATCTCGGCGCTCCTGACGCTGTTCGCCTTCTCGTTCCTCTACAAGGACAATCCGTTCTTCCGTTTCGCGGAAAGCCTCTTCGCCGGCGTCTCGCTCGGCTACTACGTCGGAATCGTGCTGAACCAGACGCTCAAGCCCAATCTGATCGAGCCCTTGGCCGCGGATTTCGCCGGAAATTGGGACCTGCTGATGGCGGGCGGGATCGGCCTTCTGCTCTACATGCGCTACGTGCCGCGGATCGGGTGGACGGCACGCTACGCGCTCGCGATCTACGTCGCCTACTACATCGGCGTGGAGTTCACGCGGCGGATCCACGGCGAGGTGCTGCCACAGCTCTCCCGCACGATCCTGCCGCTGTTCCCCTGGTCGAACGCGACGCTCGTCTCGCTGGTCTTCATCATCGGGGTCTACAGCGTGCTGGTGTACTTCTTCTTCTCGAAGGAGCAGAACGCGGTGACGCGCCGGATCGCGCGGGTGGGAATCTGGTTCCTGATGATTTCCTTCGGGGCGGCGTTCGGCTTCACGGTGATGGGGCGCATCGCCCTTCTGATCGGGCGCCTGAACTTCCTGATTCTGGACTGGATCTACCCCGCCCTCGGGATCTGAGGCGGCGCAGTCTGGATCTACCCCGCCTTGGGGATCTGAGGCGGCGCGTCGCCCGATCGCGGCGACTCCGGCGTCCCGCCTTTCCCCGCCTGGCGTTCCCGTTCGTCTTCCGCCTCGGGCGTGGACGCCCGGAAGTTCACCATCGGCACCGACGTTCGGTTTCCCGCCGGATAGTCCACGGTCACGATGTCGCGCAGCGCCGCCACCCGGTGCGTGAGTCCCGCGATCGTCTCGGTCGCCTGGCGGATCCGCTGCACCTTCTCGCGTGCCTCGGGCGGAATGCCGGGGTGGACGTAGAGGAGCTGCGCGTTTCCCTGGATGACCTGTAGTGGATTGTTGATCTCGTGGTTCAGCGCCACCGCCATGGCCGACACCGCCTTCATCCGCTCCGCCTTCAAGCGCACCTCGGAAGCCTGATTCAGCGCGATCGCGTTCCGCACCTTGATCGGAAGCTGAAACCGGATGTCCCACTCGGTGAGCGGCTTCATGAAGTAATCCACGGCTCCCATGCTCAGGCTGCGCTCCACGTCGTCCGGCGCGGTCGAGGCCGAAGCCACGATCACGGGGATGTCGCGCTGGCGGTCGTTCGAGCGCATCGCGTGCAGCACGTCGAAGCCGTTCGGGTTCGGCATCATCAGATCCAGGAGCACCAGGTCGACGGTCTGGGACTCTAGAATATCAAGCGCCTGGCGGCCGTCTTCGGCGTCCAGGAACTCGTACTCGCCTTTCCGGAGCACCATGCGGAGGAGCTTCCGGTTGTGCGACTCGTCGTCAACCAGGAGGACGCGGAACGGCATTTTCCCTCTTCTCGATCAGGGCCTGGATGCGGGCGATCAGGTCGTCCGCGCTCACGATCGGCTTGGAGATGTAGTCGTCGGCTCCCGAGGAGCGAAGGAAGCTCTCGCGGGATCCTTTCATGGCGTGCGCCGTGGCTAGCAGGATCGGGATCCGGCCCGCGACGGGATCGCGCTTCAGCCGGCGCGAGATCTCCAGGCCGTCGACCGGCACCCCGTCCATCTCGCTGTTCGACAGGGAGACGTCCATGATGATCAGGTCCACGTCGCCCGAGCGCGCTCGCTCGAATACCACGGCCGGGTTCTCGGTGACCTCCACGTGATAGCCGGCCTTTCGAGCCAGGATGAGCTGGAAGAGCTTGGCGTTCATGGGGTCGTCCTCGACGACCAGGATCCGGATCGGCATTCGCGCTCCTATTCGACGGGCTCGGCCACGGGCGCCGGAAAGGTGACCGTCGCCCGGGTGCCGCGTCCCACGCCGTCGCTCTCGACGGTGATCGTTCCGCCCATTCCATGGACCAGCGCCTTCGAGATCGCGAGGCCCAGGCCGGTCCCGGCCCGCCGCCCCGCCAGCGTGAGGTCGACGCGTCCGAACTTCGCGAAGAGGCGGCGCTGCCCTTCCTTGGTGATTCCCATGCCGGTGTCCACGATCTGGATCCGGGACTCTCCGGATACATGGTCGCGCCAGGCGCGGACCCCGACACTCCCTCTATCGGTGTACTTCAATGCGTTCCCAAGCAGGTTGATCACGACCTGGCGGACCCGGATCGGATCGATCAGGGTGGGCAGCGGCACGTCCGGCAGGTCGGGGTTCATCCGGAGCCCGCGCCCGGCGGCCAGCGGGCCCACCGCTTCCAGGGCCTCGCGCACGGGATCGCGCAGATCTCCCAGCGTCATGGAGAGCTGGAAGCGCCCCGACTCGATTTTGGCGAGGTCGAGGATGTCGTTCAGGAGCGCCAGGAGGTGCTCGGCGCTCGTCCGGATGCGAAGCGCGAAGTCCCGGGCCTCGTCGGCCGACTGGTAGTCCGCCTGCTCGATCAGGGTGGCGAAGCCGATCACCGCGTTCAGGGGCGTACGGAGCTCGTGGGACGTGTTCGCGACGAACTCGCTCTGCGCGCGGCGCGCCTCCTCGAGCTGGGCGACGACGCCGTGGAGCTGGTCGTTCAAGAGCCCGAGCTCGCGGGTGCGGCTGGTCAGCTCGGCCTCGCGCTCGAGCCGCTCGGTCACGTCGTGCCCCACCAGCACCAGCGCGTTCAGGTGGCCGTGGCGGTCGCGAGTGGGCGAGATGCGCACCTCGGCGGGGAAGCGGCTCGCGTCGCCGCGGAGAAACCAGACCTCGCCCGAGAACTCGCGCACGCCCTCGGAGCCCCCGATCAGCCCGAACGGCCCCTCGCCCGCCCCGAAGACGACGAGCGCCTCGAGAGGACGTCCGACCAGGCCTCCGCTCGAGGCTCCCAACGCCCGCTCGGCCGCCGCGTTTGCGTACGTCACCGATCCGGTGAGGTCGAGGCCGAGGAGAATCTCCCCGGTGCCCATCGTGAAGTGGGCGAGCATCTGGTCCCGACGCTCCATGCGGATCCGCTTCAAGCCCACGGAGACCTGGGTGGCCATCCAGCGGATCAGGGCCAGGTCGTCTCGCTCCACGCGGCGCTTGCCGGGAAGGAAGCACTGGAGCACGGCGACCGTCTCGCCCGAGTCGACCAGCGGCACGGAGACCACGGCGGGCGCCGGGCCCAGGTCCGGCGTGCGTGCCGCGAACTCGTAGGCGGGGGCGCCGGTCTCGGCTGTCAAGACCACCGCTTCGCCCTGCCACGCGGCGCGGCTCGCCGGAGACTTGGCGCCGCGCGCGACCGGATCGGGCGTCAGCTCCTGGCCGGCGTCGGGCGGGAGGCCGCGCGTGGCGAAGAGCCGGAGAGCGCCGGCCAAGGGATCACGGAGGTACATCGCCCAGTGCCCGATCCCGCTCCCGCTCGCGACCGCGTCGAGCGCGCACCGCACCAGCTCCTCGTCCGACTCGGCCCGCGCGAGCACATCCCCGACCCGGTAGATCGCGATCTGGGCCTGCATCCCGCGCAGGAGCTCCATCTGCGCGAGCCCGCGGCGAACCCGCCAGGCCGCGAGCGAGGCGATCGCGAGGATGACGATGACGGCGGCGATGGCGACAGGGAGTTTCGCGGAGTGCGCGAACGCGCCGAGGAGCCAGGCGGCCAGCACGGCGAGGAGCGCCGCCCCCGCCGCGCCCGCGACCGTGACGGTCACGATTCGCCGCGCGAGAGCCTGCCGGCTCATGCCGGATCGTGCTTCCACCATGGGATTTGGCTCTCCACACGCAGTCGTCGAAGGGGACTCCTACGCTATCGGCAGAAATGGCGTGAACTGGAGCCCCAACGCGCCCGAGGCCGGCCTTCGGTCCCGGCTAGCGCCCGAAGCGCCAAGGGATTATCATCGGCCTCGTGCGTCCCAACCGAAACCCGACTGTCCTCGCCCCCATCTCCCGCTCTGCTTTGGCACTTCTGATCATCGGCGTGCTCCTCGCGGGCTGCTCCGAGAAGGCCTCGCGCATCACCGGAAACGAGCGCCTGAAGCGCGGGAGCGGCGGTCTGGGCACGACGTCGGGCGCGGACACGCTCGTGGACCGGGACACGGCCGTGCCCCCGACGGGCACCGCGCTCCGCGGAGCGACCGTCCTGGTCGGCCAGCGCGGGGGAACCTATGAAGCGCGTTCCCTCTTCCTGGAACGGACCTGGACGCTCCCCGGCACGTCCGTCGTGATCGATTCGGTGCTCTTTCGGATCGAGTTCGACGCCGACGTGGACGACTACCTGCCTCCTCCCGGCGCGCTCTTCTCCCTGAGCACGGCGGGCGCGGCGTGGGACACCAGCAGCGTCGAATGGCCCGGCCCCGCGCTCGGGACATTCCTGGCCTCCGGGCCGGATGCGCTCGGGCCCTTCACCATCAACCTGGGCGCCTCGGCGATTTCGCTGGTCCGGGCCTGGGCGGCCGATACGTCGTTCGCCGGATTGGTGCTCCACCACGGCGGGGCGGACGGGGTGCGTGGGTTCAAGGCGGGGACGGGGCGCATCGAGGTCGTCTACCACCAGAGCGTGGTCGACACGGCGAAGGTCAAGGCCGTCACCACACTTCGGACCGACGTCACCGTGCACACCCCTCTTCCGCCCGCCACCGGGACGGAAACGGCCATCCCGCTCGGCGGACTCTTCCGCGCCGAGGCGCTGTTGCGCGCGCCCGTGGGTCAGCCTCCGGCGGGGTTCTCGATCAACGGGGCGCAGATCGTGGCCTACATCGATCCGAGCGTTCCCGCGTTTCCCACCGACGATACGGCGGAAATCCGCGTCTACCGCATCCGGAAGGCCTGGACCGAGGACATCGCCGCCGCGGACAGCGTCCTCGGCCTGGACACCGCGGTGCTGGCCACCATCTCCGCTTACCGGGTGCGGAGCGCAGGGGATTCGATCGTGGTTCCGATCCCGCCTTCGGTCGCCCGGGAGTGGTCGCTCAATCCCGCCTCGAACCAGGGCGTCCTTCTGCGCGTGACCGACAGCTTCAAGCTCCCGGAGATCCGTCTTCGCTCGCGGGAGTCGGCGCGTCCTCCGGTCCTCCGCGTCCAGACCACCACGCCGCCGCCGGGGAGGTTTTGAGATGAGGCGCGTCGAAGGGCGCGGGCGGGCCGGGAGCTCGGGGCGCGTCGTTCTCTTCGCCGCGTGTCTCTGCCTCTTTGCCGCGTCGCCCGCCCTCGCCGCATCCGCCTTTTCGGTGGGTGGCCTGGGCGAGCCCTCGCTGGAGGAGCCGGCGCGCCTGCGCGCGATGGGCGGCGTGGGGGCGGCCGAGCACGGCCCGCGCAACTTCTCGCTCGTGAATCCCGCGTCCATCGCCGAGGTGGAGCACCTGATCCTCGAAGGGACGGTCCTTCCCGGAATGCGCCGCGTCGAGTCGCTCTCGTACGGGTCGGAGACCGCGCGCGAGACGACGCTCCCATCGCTCCGCGCCCTGATCCGCCTCCCCGGGAAGATCGTGCTCGGGGGCGCCTATCTGGTGGGGACGAACGCGCGCTTCGGCATCGACCGGCCCGAGACGTCGGGGACTTCGTCCACGCTTCGCATCGAGGGCACCGGCGGCATCGACCTCATTCGAATTTCGCTGGCCCGTCGCCTCGGTCCCTCGCTCAACGTGGGCGCCGACTACGAGGTGATCGCGGGCAGCTTCCGCGAAGACTGGGTGCGCGACTTCGCCGACACGTCTCTGGCCACGACGCGCGACACGCTGGAAGCGGGCTGGGAGCACCAGGGGCGCTGGCGCCTCGGCGCCCAGGTCCACCGCGGCGCGTGGAGTCTCGGCGGCGTCTACGAATTGGAGCGGCGGCTGCCGCTGGTCACGACGCAGCGCACGGCGGGCACATTCGTGCGGCGCGAGCACCAGTCGCTATTGATCCCGTCCGGATTCGCGGTGGGAGCGGCCGGAGCCGTGACCGAACGGCTCCGGATCGCGGCGCAGTACCGGCGGGCCAACTGGACCCGGGACGCGGTCGAGAGCGACCTGGTGGACTTCCGGGCCCTCGAGCGCTTCGGCTTCGGGCTCGAGTGGCTTCCGTCCGCAGGCGAGACCTCGTTCTGGAAGCGGCTCCCGCTCCGGCTCGGCGGGAGCCTTCTGAAGTGGCCCGATCTCTTGCCGCCCGCCGGAGCCGTGGACGTTTCGAGCGGAGGCGTGGGCGTGAAGGAAGTGGCGCTGTCGCTGGGGACGGGGATCCACAGCCAGGACCGCGGCGGCTCGATCGACTTCGCGCTGGAGGCGGGATCTAGAGGCGACCGCGAGACGCTCGGACTCCGGGAGAAATTCCTTCGGTTCGCGGTGACCCTACAGGTGAGCGACGACACGTGGAAGTGAGGCGCTGCGGCGCTCCGCCGCGCGTCTTCCGCGCCGGGCCGGGGCCGGCTCGCCGCACCGGTCGCAGCGCAGGAGCAGGCGCGCCCGCTCGCGGTAGTCGAGGATCGTACTGACGTAGGCCGCCGTCGCGGCCAGGGACGGCAAGAGTCCCGCGCCCTCGGCGCGCGCCGCGGTCCAGAGCAGCAGGACGCGCGCCCCTTCCAAATCTTGAAGCTTTCTCGCCGCGCGGATCGCGTGCTGGGCCAGCCACAGCGTGGCCACGACCGAAGGCCTCCCCGAGTCGCCGTCCATCCCCGAGCCCGCGGCGTCCCCTTCATGAAGCGCGAGCCCGCCCCCGGCCGGCACCCAGAGTCCGGCGCGCACGGCCGCCACGGTCCCTCGCACGCGCGGATCCTCCGGCTCCAGATCGTCGAGCAATCCCAGCTTCAAGAGCGACGCGTCCAGGGTCGTGTCCGCCCGACGCCCGCCCGGCTGCTCGAGCAGGATGGACCTCAAGAAACGCCCCCGCTCCGCATCGTAGAGGACGCGCGCGGTGGCGCGCGCGATCTGGTCGGCCGCAGCCGTCCACGCGCGGGCCCGCGCCGTCTCGCCGAAGAAGGCGGCCAGGCGCGAGGCGGCGCGCAGGCCGCCGCGGACGGCCGCCGCGGCCGAGGCATGGGCCCCGCGCCGCTCGTCCCGGAGGTCCGCGCCGAGCGGAAGGCCCAGCTCCGGATCGGCCGCGGCCGCGAGGCGATCCGCCGCGGGCGCCAGCGAGTCCTCGTAGATCGGCGCCATGAACTCCGCGTCCCGCTCGCGCTCGAAGTGGCGCGCGGCTGCCCACAGGTGGATGGCGACGCCTTCCACGTCGTGGAGCGCGTGCTCCGGCGCCGGGGCGGGCCCGCCCTCCGGATCGAGCAGGGCCGCCAGCTCGCCCGCCTCACGCGCCGACGCGGCGGCGAACTCGAAGTAGCGCCGCGCCGCGTTTCCGTAGCCCGCGCGGCCGAGCGCGTCGGCGGCCGGGGCGGCGTCGCGGAGCCGGCACCAGCGCTCCTCGTGAGAGGGGTGAGCATGCGGACCCGAGGCCGGAGCCGAGGGCGTCTCGGATTGCGGCCCCAAGTGATCGTCGTGGGTTTCCACCGTCGAGAGGAGCGCGCCCGACGGCGACTGCAGCAGGCGCAGCATGAGCAGGGAGTGCGCGTAGAGATCGCGCGCCTCTTCGGGCAGATCGCCGTCCTCGCGTGCGCCGGTGCTGGCCCATAGCGTCCAGTAGCTCCGCGTGCGCGCGTTCAACCCCGGCACGCCAAGGCGCCTGGCCTCCGCGTCCACGCTTCGGGCCTCGGGCACGCCGCGCGCCGCCGCGATCCACGTGGTGACCATGGCCGACTCGCCCGGCG
>JBKJXM010000169.1:0-14780 GCA_046716305.1 Candidatus Eiseniibacteriota bacterium | reverse complement strand
CTCTGGACCACGTCGAGCCCGGAGAGCGCCCACGTCGCCGGGCTCGCCTTGAAGACGCGCTTCGGACTTCCGTGGGTGGCGGACTTCCGCGATCCGTGGGTGGGGCGTGTGACCTACGCGCCCCCCTCGCGCTGGCACGACCGGCGCCACCGCGCGCTCGAGGCCGAGGTGGTGCGGCGCGCCGACCGGGTCACCGTGGTGAGCGAAGCGATGGCCGCGCTCTACCGCGAGCGCTATCCTCACGTCCCCCCCGAGCGCATCGTGGTCCTTCCGAACGGCGTGGACGCCGACGACTGGCTGCGCGCCGACGCGATCCATCCGGCCTCGGTGGACGAGGACGCCGCGCGCGACCGGGGGCGCTTCGTGCTCCTGCACGCGGGGCAGCTCGCTCATCGCCCCACCGCGCGCACCCTCCTCGAAGGGGCGCGGCGCGCGATCGCGGCCGATCCCTCCATCGCGCGCTCGCTCCGCATCCGCTTCCTCGGCGGAAACGAGGAGCTCGCGGCGGGCGATCCGCTCCTCGCGGCGCTCAAGGACGTGGTGGCGATCGCCCCGTCGCGCCCGCACCTCGAAGCGCTCGCGGCGATGCGGCGCGCGGACGCGCTCGCGCTGTTGGGCCACGGCGGCTCCGCCGATTCGCTGCTCTACACGGGGAAGATCTACGAGTACGCGACGAGCGGACACCCCGTCCTCGCCGTCGTGGACGAAGGCCCCGCGGCCGATCTCCTCCGGGCGGCGGGGCAGAGCGCCGTGCTCCCATCGAACGCCGCCGACGAGGTCGCGGCCCTGCTCCGCGGCTGGGTGACGGCGTGGCGCCGCGGGGAGCGCCCGTCGCTGACCCCCCCGAGCGCTCTCCGGGTCACCTGGGAGCGCCAGTATCTGGCCGCCCGCGCGGCCGAAATGCTCTCCCGGATGGCTGCGTAGGACTGCGTAGAATCCGCTGTAGGAGCCCGTATATCCACCGGCTCTGCCTACCCGGAAAGAACATTCCCCACCACGCGGTTCATCCAACCTAAATTAAAGTGCCGCAATAAAATAAAATTTTAGTAATTCCGACAAAACAGCCTTGACACTCCCCCGGACGGAGCCCTAGGATGCCGTTCGTGGCAAGTAGTGGGGCGAAGTGGGGAATCGTCCAGCTCCCGAGGGGGGAGCAGGTGGGGAGGGTTGGCAGTCGGGATGGCAGCCTTTCGGGGGAGCTACCAGCACTCCATCGACCACAAGGGTCGGGTGAGCATCCCCGCGCGCTTCCGCCGCCAGCTCTCGGGCGAAGCCGACGAGACGTTCGTCATCGTGCGCGGCCTGGAGTCGTGCATCGCGCTCTATCCCTCCGACGAGTTCCGACGCCTCGACGAACGGCTTCGGTCCCGTTCCTTCTCTGACGAAACCAACCGCCGCTACCAGCGGATGCTGCTCTTCGATTCGCGCGACGAGGCTCTCGACGCGCAGGGGCGCGTGGCACTTCCGCCGCGGCTGATCACGCACGCGAAGCTGACCAAGGAGGTTCTCGTCGTGGGGCTGCTCGATCATCTCGAGATCTGGAATCCCGATCTCTTCGAGAAGTACCTCGCGAGCACCGACAAGAGCTATGAGGAGATCGCGGGAGAGCTCCTGCCATGATCGCGCCGCTCCGGAACACGCAGACGGCCGAGCGTCCCACCTACCAGTGGGAGGTCCCCGCCGGCGGCGCCGCCGCGGCGCTCCGCCTCTATGGCGCCCTGGGCGCGCGCGAGCTGGCGCTGGTCGTGGAGACCATCGCCGACCGGGCGCGCTCGCCGCGCGACGTCGTCTCCGTGGACTTCTCGGGCGTGGCGCACCTGGACTTCCGCGCCCTGCCCGAGTTCGCGCAGCGCGTGGCGCGTCATCGCCACCGCGGCGCTTCGATCTGGTTCGTCGGCCTGTCTCCCTACGTCCGGTGTCTGTTCGACGTCGCGGGACAGGGAGCCGCGGTCCGTCAGGTGACGTGGGAGCCGGAAGGGAGCGGGCGTCGCATGGAGCCGGTCCGCCCCTTCTCCGTGGGGATGGGGGACGGCGCGGCGGCGGCGTGGGACCGCTGCACGCGCTAGCCGCTGGCCGCTGGCCGCATGCCGGCGCACGTCCCGGTACTCGGAGAAGATGCTGTTCGATTGTTGGTGGATGAGCCGCGGGGCACGTATGTCGATGCGACCCTGGGTGGTGGTGGGCACGCCGCGCTGATCCTGGCGGCACTGGGTGGGGAGGATTCACGGGTGATAGGTATCGACTGCGACCCCGCGGCGGTAGCACTGGCGCTCGAGCGGCCGCCGGCTGCGCCGCCGCGATTCACCGCGGCGAGCGGGCGCTTTTCCACGCTGGAGGCGACCCTCCATTCGCTGGGCGTCGGGCAGGTGGACGGCATCCTCGCGGACCTGGGGCTCTCCTCCGATCAGCTCGATGATCCGAGGCGGGGCCTCTCGTTCGGGTCCGAAGGCCCCCTGGACATGCGCCTCGATCCCTCGCGTCCCGCGACCGCCGACCGGCTGATCCGCTCGCTTCCCGAACCAGACCTGGCCCGCCTTCTCTCGGAGTACGGCGAGCTGCCCCGTGCGAACACCGCGGCCCGCGTCCTGAAGCGCGCCGTTCTCGCCGAGGGTCCGCTCACCACCGACGCCCTCCGCGCCGCGCTCTCGCCCCTCTATCCCGGCCCCTCGCGGCCGCGCCGGCTGGCCCAGGCGTTCCAGGCGCTCCGCATAGCGGTGAACGACGAGCTGGGCGAGCTGGCCGCGCTCCTCGACGCCGCGGCGCGCCTCGTCCGCCCCGGCGGCAAGCTGGTGGTGATCGCGTATCACTCACTCGAGGATCGGATGGTGAAGCGCGCGTTCGCGCCGCCTCGCCCGCTCGATCCCTGGATCGAGGCCACCGTTTCCCTGTGGGAGCCCGTCACCAAGCGACCCCTTCGCGCTTCCAGCGAAGAGGTCGCGAAGAACCCCCGCGCCAGGAGCGCGCTGTTGCGCGCGGCGCGACGCCGAGGAGAAATCTAATGTCGACGACCTTTCTCGCGCCTTCCATCGCCGCTCCCCAGCCGCAGGCGGCCTCGCCCTATCTCCGGCGCCTGCACGCGGCGCGCCCCATCCGCCGGCCGGCCCCGCTGATCCTGGGCCTGATGGTGGTGGCGGCGCTCCTCTTCCTGCGCGTCTGGCAGGTGACCGCGGCGCATTCGCTCTCCATGGACCGGGACCGGCTCCGGCGCGAAGTGCATACGCTCGAAAACCGGATCCGGATCTCGTCCGATCTCGCGGTGCAGGAGGCCCTGCGCGAGGGCCTCGACTACGCCGCGCTCGCGAAGCAGGGGTTCCTGAGCCCGGACCCCGCGGTCCTCGTGGACGTGGACCTGGCTCAGCCGTTCCCCCGCGTGATGTCTCGGCAGGGCGCGATGGCGCGCCTTTCGGCAGACGTAGGCCGCTTTGTCCGAGGCATCCTCCCGGCCCGTCGCGGCACGCCCCTCGGGGACGTGCGGGTGCTGCCCGTCAGCGCGGAGTCAGGTCTATGACTCCGCGCGACGCGGGCCGGCTCCGGACTCTCGCGCTCGCCGGCCTCGCCGCCTTCGGGATTCTCTTTCTCCGCCTCGTTCAGATCCAGGTCGTGGACCACGACCGCCTCGCGCGCGAGGCCACCGCGCAGCAGACCCAGCGCGTCATCCTCGAGCCGGAGCGCGGGCTGATCTACGACCGTCATCTGCGTCCGCTCGCCGAGAACGTGGCCTTGAGCCAGATCTCGGTGCGTCCCCGCGAAGTCCAGAACCCCGCGGCGGCGGCGGCGTATATCCGGAAGACGGCGGGCTCGCGCGCGGCCAGCCGCTTCCAGGCGGGACGCGTGCGGCACCGGCTGTACGTGCGCGTGACGCAGCAGCTTCGCCCCGAGCAGGAGCTGGCCATGACCACCGGGTCCCTGCCGCGCGGCGTGCACGTGGATCCGGTGCCCGGGCGCGTTTACCCCCTGGACGAGGTGGCGCGTTCGATCGTGGGCGTGGTCGGAAACGAGGGAAGCGGCCTCGAGGGGCTGGAGTACGTCTACGACCGCGACTTGAAGGGAACGTCGGGATGGGCGACTCTTTTCCAGAACGGACGCGGTCTCGCCTACGAGCTCCCGGGGAGCATGGTGAAGCTTCCGGACCCCGGCGCGAGCGTGGTGAGCACGATCGATCTCGACGCGCAGACCATCGCGGTCATGAGGCTGCGCGAGGCGATCGCGACCACCGGCGCGAAGAGCGCCATGGCCATCTTCGCCGATCCGCGCACGGGCGACATCCTGGCGATGGCGACCGTGGACGGCCCCGGTGTCGACAAGCGGACCGGCCACCGGAACCGGCTGGTCGCCGACCAGTACGAGCCGGGCTCCACGTTCAAATTGCTGGCGGGTTGCGCCGCCCTCGAAGAGGGCCTGGTCGCCCCCGATGATTCCATGTGGGTCTTCCACGGCGAGGCCGACCTCGGCGGGTTCAAGATCCACGACAGCCACCCCGACACGGGTTGGTACACGTTCCACCGCGCGACCGCGCACTCGAGCAACGTCGTCTACGCGCAGATCGGGACCCGGGTCGGAGCCGAGAGGCTCTACCGCTACTCGCGCCTCTTCGGCTTCGGCCAGCCGACGCGCGTCAATCTCCCGGGAGAGGCGCCGGGTCAGATCCGCCCGCCGTCGCGCTGGTCCGCCCGCTCGCTCGCCACGATCTCGATCGGGCAGGAGGTTCTCGTCACGCCGCTCCAGATGGTGATGGCCTACTGCGCCGTCGCGAACGGCGGCACGCTGCTTCGTCCCCGGATCGCGAGCGCTCTCGTGGACGAGAGCGGGCAGCCGGTCCGGCAGATCCCCGTCGAGACGGTGCGCCGCGTCGTCTCCGAGGCGACGGCGCGCGCGTTCCGTTCCTTCCTGCGTGAGGCCGTCGTCTCGGGCACGGCCACGGAGGCCGCGCTCCCCTGGTGCGACGTCGCGGGCAAGACCGGCACGGCGCAGAAGTCGGATGAGGGCGGCGGCGGCTATCGCGCCGGACGCTACATCTCCTCGTTCATCGGCATGGCCCCGGCCCAGAACCCGCGCGTCGTGGGCCTGGTCATCCTGGACGAGCCCCGGGGCGCCTACTACGGCGGCTCGGTCGCCGCGCCCGTCTGGCGCGACATCGTGGCGACCTGGGCGGCGCAGGGGCGCGGGCCGATCGAGCTGCCGGCGACCGTCCTACCCACGTTGGCGGTAGCGAAGGGGACCGGCGGGGACGCGATTCCCGACGTGAGGCTCCTCGAGGCGGACCGTGCGGCCGAGGTTCTGGAGCGGGCCGGGTTCACGGCGCGCGTCCAGGGAAGCGAAGGGCGCGTCGCGGTCCAGGACCCGCCCGCGGGAACGCCGGCGCGGCGCGGCGCGATCGTCGTGGTGACGCTGACCCCGGATGCCGGAGGCGTGGACGTCGTGGTGCCGGATCTCCGCGGGCTCCCGGTCCGGGACGCCCTCTCGCGTCTCTCGGCGCTCGCGATCCCCGTGGGACGCGTCGTCGGAAGCGGGAGCGTCGTGACGCAGACTCCGGAGCCCGGCCGCCCCGTGCGGCCGGACACGCGGTGCACCCTGACCCTGGCGCCACGGGGGACGTGATCGCGTCCGGCATTCGCGAGGCCGCGGCGCTGCCGCGGATCGTCGGAGCCCTGGAGACCCGAGGGGCCCCGGCCGGTGAGTGGACGCGCGTGCAGTTCGACTCCCGCGAGGTGGGACCCGGCGATCTCTTCGTCGCGGTGCCCGGAGAGAAGATCGACGGGCACGCGTTCATTCCGGGGGCGATGCGCCGCGGGGCGCTCGCCGCCGTCGTCGAGCGCTTCACGCCCGAGGCGGCGTGGCCCGAGGTGCGGGTCCGGAGCGCGCGCCGCGCGCTCGCGATCCTGGCCGCCGAGGAAACCGACCATCCCTCCCACGACCTGCTCGTCGTGGGCGTGACGGGGACGAACGGCAAGACCACGACGACGCACCTGATCCGCGCGGCGCTCCGCGAGCGCGGCGAGCGCGTCGGCCTGATCGGCACCGTCGGCTACGAGCTGAACGGGGAGCACGAGCCGGCGCCGCACACGACGCCCGAGGCACCCAACCTGGCCCGGCTGATCCGGCGCTTCGCCGACCAGGGAGCCACGGCGGTCTCAATGGAGGTGTCGTCCCACGCGCTCGCGCAGGACCGCACCTACGGGCTCGCCTTCGACGTGGGCGTCTTCACGAACCTTACCCAGGACCATCTCGATTTCCACGGCACCATGGAAGACTACCGCCATGCAAAGGCCCGCCTCTTCCGCGCCGAATCGCGCGGGGACCGCACCAAGACGATGACCGGCGTCTTCAACATGGAGGATCCCGCCGGGCGCTGGATCCGCGCGCGCGCCGAGGCGCCCACGCTGGGCTACGGAGACCACGAGGCCGCCGAGATCACCGCGGAGGAGACGCGCCTCTCCCCTTCGGGCGCGCGGCTCCAGATCCGCCATCCGCGCGGCGTCGTCCCGGTCGCCCTCCGGCTCCGCGGACGCTTCAACGTGATGAACGCGCTCGCGGCCTTCGCGGCCGCGTACGCGGCGGGCACGCCTCCCGAGGCGATCGCGCTGGGGCTCGAGTCGGTCGAGGCAGTGCCCGGACGGCTCGAGCCGGTGGACGCGGGGCAGCCGTTCCAGGTGCTGGTGGACTACGCGCACACGCCCGACGCGCTGGAGCGGGCGCTGGAAGCGGTGCGCGCGTTCGGGCCGCGACGCCTAATCTGCGTCTTCGGCTGCGGCGGCGACCGGGACCGCGGGAAGCGCCCGCTGATGGGCGCCGCCGCGGCGCGCCTCGCCGACATGGTGATAATCACCTCCGACAATCCCCGGAGCGAGGACCCGGCCTCGATCGTGGCCGAGATCGAGCGGGGTGCGGTGGGGACCGCCGAGGTGCGCACCGTGGTGGACCGGAGCGAGGCGATCGCCGCCGCGATCGAGGCGGGCGCGGCGGGGGATGCGATCCTGATTGCGGGGAAGGGGCACGAAACCTACCAGATCCTCGGACAGGAGACGATCCCGTTCGACGACCGCGTGGTCGCGCGGGACGCGCTTCGCGCTCGGGGGTTTTCAGGTTGAGCGACACCGCGAAAGGCTGGCTCACTTTGGAAGGTGTCCTCCGCGCCACGGGGGGAGCTCTGGCACAGGGGGCCGCGCCGGTCCCCGATCCGAGGGCCCAGTTCACGGGCTGCGCCATCGACAGCCGGGCGCTCGAGCCGGGGGACCTGTTCGTCCCGCTGCCCGGCACGCGGACCGACGGGCATGACTTCATCGCCGCCGCGCTTCAGGGCGCGGCCGCGGGGAGCCTGATCGGGCGCGACCGGCCGCTGCCGCCCGCGGCGGCCGCGACGCGGAAGCCGGTGGTACGCGTGGACGACCCCCTCCGCGCCCTCCAGGCGCTGGGGCGGTGGTGCCGCGACATGGCGGGGATCCCCGTCGTGGCGATCACGGGCTCGAACGGAAAGACCACGACCAAGGAGATGATCGCGGCGGTCCTCGCGACGTCGCGACGCGTGCACAAGAACGTCGGAAATCTCAACAACCACATCGGCGTGCCGCTGACGCTGACGCGGCTTCGCCCCGAGCACGAGGTGCTGGTGATCGAGATGGGGATGAGCGCACGGGGGGAGATCCGGGACCTCGCGGCGATGGCCTCGCCGACGATCGGCGTCCTGACCAACGCGTCGGCGGCGCATCTGGAGCAGCTCGGCTCGGTCGAGGAGGTCGCGCGCGCGAAGAGCGAGCTGGCCGACGCGCTCCCGACGCAGGGCCTCCTGGTCCTGAACGCCGACGATCCGCTGCTCTGGCCCATGAACCGCGAGCGAATCATCCGGAAAACCTCCTATGCGCTCGACAATCCCGACGCCGACCTCCGCCCGAGCAGGGTTCAGGTGGACGCCGCGGGCGGCACGCGGTTCACGCTGATGGACGGAAGCGAGGGAACGCTCGCGCTCCTGGGCCGGCACAACGTCCGGAACGCGCTCGCGGCGATCGCGGTGGGGGACGAGCTTCAAGTCCGGCGCCCCGCCGCGCTCGCCGCGCTCGCGGCGCTCCGTCCCGCGAAGCACCGGCTGGAAGTGATCCGCGCGGGCGGCGTCACCGTGCTGGACGACGCCTACAATGCGAACCCCGCCTCGATGGCCGAAGCGCTCGCGATTCTCGGCTCGCTGGAGGCGACCGGCGAGCGGCTCGCCGTGCTGGCCGACATGCTCGAGCTGGGGCCCGACAGCGATTCGCTCCACGAGCAGGTGGGGCGCGCCATGCCGGCGACCGCCTGGCTCTACGTGGCCGGCGCCTTCGCCGCCGCCGTCGAGCGCGGCGCGCGCGCGGCCGGCGTGCCCGCGGCGCGCATCCGGCGCTTCGAGGACGTGGAGGCGATGGCCGCGGCCGTCAAGGCCGAGGCGAAGTCGGGGGACCTGGTCCTGGTCAAGGCGTCGCGCGGCATGCGGCTCGAGCGCGTGGTGCAGGCGCTCACCCCGGCGCCCCCGGGTCCGGCGAGCGGCGCCGGCGCGCCCGACGCGCTGACCCAGGCGGGGAGGGAGTAGCGATGCTCTACCACCTCCTCTATCCGCTCCACGAGCTCTTCCCGCCGCTGAACGTTTTCCGCTACATCACGTTCCGCGCCGCCTACGCGCTGGCCACCGCGCTCTTCATCGCCCTGGTCCTGGGGCCGCCCGTGATCCGCAGGCTGGGCGCCATGAAGATCGGGCAGAAGGTGCGCGACGACGGACCGCAGAGTCATCTCCCCAAGGCGGGCACGCCCACGATGGGGGGCGTCCTGATCGTCATCGCGATCGCGCTCTCGACGCTCCTCTGGGCGAATCTCGCGAACCGCTTCGTGTGGATCGCGCTTCTGGCCACGCTCTGGATGGGGCTGGTCGGATTCCTGGACGACTACCTGCGTGTCGTGAAGAACATGCGAAAGGGGCTCCTCGGGCGCTACAAGCTGGCGGGGCAGATCATTCTGGGGCTCGCGGTCTTCGCCGCCGTGTTCTTCGCTCCCACGCACGGCATGCTCGATCCGGGCGAGACCAACGTCCCGTTTCTCAAGCGGACGGTCGTGGACTTCGGGTGGCTCTACCTGCCGATCGTGATCCTGGTGGTCACCGGGGCCTCGAACGCGGTGAACCTGGCGGACGGGCTGGACGGCCTGGCGGCCGGCATGGCCGCGTTCGCGGCGGTTGCCCTCGGCGGGATGTGCTACATCACCGGCCACGTCAAGTTCTCGCAATACCTTCAAGTCCCGTACATCGCCGGGGCCGGGGAGCTGGCGGTCTTCTGCGCCGCCATCGTGGGCGCCACCTTGGGGTTCCTCTGGTGGAACTGCCATCCCGCGGACGTCTTCATGGGGGACACGGGGTCCCTCTCCCTGGGCGCCGCCCTCGGCACCGTGGCGGTTCTGATCAAGCGCGAGTTCCTCCTGGCCATCGTCGGCGGCGTCTTCGTCTTAGAGGCGCTCTCGGTCATGGCGCAGGTGTTCTCGTTCAAGCTCCGAGGGATTCGCATATTCAAAATGGCGCCGTTGCACCATCATTTTGAGTTGAGCGGATGGAAGGAAACCCGCGTCGTGGTCCGCTTCTGGATCGCGGCCGCCATCTGCGCCCTATTGGCCCTGAGCACGCTGAAGCTCCAATGAACGTCGCCACCAAGCCCTGGTTCGCCGGAAAACGCGCCCTGGTCGTCGGGCTCGCGCGGAGCGGCACCGCCGCCGCCAAGCTCCTCGTCCGCCACGGCGCCTCCGTGCGCGCCATCGACCGCCGGCGGGCCGACGAGCTGGGTCCCGACGCGGCCGCGCTCGAGGAGCTGGGGATCGAGATCCAGGCCGGCGGCATGGAGCCGCCCGCCCTGGAGGGGCGCGATCTGGTCGTGGTGAGCCCCGGCGTCCCGCTCGACCTGCCCCTTTTCCGCGAAGCCGAGCGGCGGGGGATCCCGATCGCCGCGGAGATCGAGCTGGGCTTCGCGGTGGCGCGCGCCCCGATCATCGCCGTCACCGGGACCAACGGGAAGCGCACGACGGGGGAGCTATTGGGCGCGAGGGGCCGCGCGGCCGGGCGCCCGACCGAGGTGCTGGGCAACATCGGAACCGCCCTGTCGGAGCGCGCCGAGACGGTGCCCGAGGAGGGGCTCCTCGTCGTCGAGGTCTCGAGCTTCCAGCTCGAATCGTGCGAGCGCTTCCGCCCGAAGGTCGGGGTGGTCCTGAACGTGACGCCCGACCACCTGGACCGCCACGGCACGCTGGAGCGCTACGCGGCGATCAAGGCGCGTCTGTTCGTCCAGCAGACCGAGGAGGACTACCGCGTCCAGCCGCTCGGCGATCCGCGGCTCGTCGCGCTGCTCCGCCCCATGCGATCGAAGCCGCTCTGGTTCGGGTTCACGGATCCCACGGGCGACGGCGTCTGGGAGCAGGGAGGCTCCCTCCGCTTCCGCTTCGAGGGGCGCGAAGGGACGCTGATCCGCCGCGACGACGCGCGGCTGAAGGGACCGCACAACACCGAGAACATGGCCGCCGCCGCGGCCGCCGCGCTTGCGGTGGGGATCCCGGAGCGCGCGATCGCCCAGAGCCTGCGCGAGTTCCACGGGCTCCCGCACCGGCTCACGCTGGTGGCCGAGATCGGCGGGGTCCGCTACGTGAACGACTCCAAGGCGACCAACGTGGATTCGCTGAAGCGGGCTTTAGAGTCGTTCGACGCGCCCCTGACGCTCATCGCCGGCGGGCGCGACAAGAACGGCGACTTTCCGTCGCTCGCGCCGCTGGTGATGGAGACGGTGCGCCGCGCGATCTACCTCGGCGAAGCGGCGCCGATCCTCGAGAGGGCCTGGCCCCACGTCCCCGCCATCCGGGCGGCGACGCTGGAGGACGCGGTGCGGCTCGCGCGCACCGACACGCCGCCGGGCGGCATCGTCCTTCTCTCGCCCGGCTGCGCGTCGTACGACATGTTCCGGAACTTCGAGGAGCGCGGGGCGCGCTTCGAGGCGGCCGTCCACGAGATCCAGCGGGAAGCCGCGCGGGTGAAGCCATGAGCCTCGTCCTCGACCGCGCGCGGCGGCCCGACCTCAAGCTGATCGTGCCGGTGATCTGCCTGGTGGCGCTGGGGCTGGTCATGGTCTTTTCCTCGAGCGCGAGCCTCGCCGCGCACCGGTATCAGTCGGAGACCTTCTTCCTGAAGCGCCACCTGATCCGCGTCCTCCTGGGCGTGGCCCTGCTGGTGATCCTGGCCCGGGCCGACTACCACTTCCTGCGCCGCATCGCACCCTGGGCGCTGGGCGGCACGGTGCTCCTCCTCGGCGTCCTTCTGGTGGTCGGAGGCGCGGTGCGCGGGGCGAACCGGTGGCTCTCCTTCGCGACGGTCACGATCCAGCCCACGGAGATCGCGCGCGTCGCGTGCGTCGTCTATCTGGCCAAGCTCCTCGACCGGAAAGGCGAGCGGATGGCCTCCTTCCGCGAAGGCGTGCTCCCGGCCGTGCTCGTGCTCGGCCTGATGGCGTCTCTGATCCTCCTCCAGCCCAATCTCGGAAGCACCATCGCCCTCCTCGCCACGGGGCTCGTCATGCTCCATCTCTCTGGCGCGCGGACGCGCCACCTGGCGCTGCTCGTCGTGGCCGGCGTGGTCGTCGCGTCGCTCGCGGTGTCCCAGAACGGTTACATGATGGAGCGGGTCCAGGGATGGCTCGGCCAGTGGGGACACGGGCAGTCCGATGCGCTGGGGAAGAACTGGCAGGTCTCGCAATCGATCCTGGCCCTGGGCTCGGGCGGCGTCTTGGGCGCCGGACCGGGGCATGGGCTTCAAAAAGTCTTTTTCCTTCCCGACCCGCACACGGACTTCATCTTCGCGGTGATCGGGGAGGAGCTGGGCCTGTTGGGCACGGCGGGCGTGCTCGCCCTATTCGCGGTTCTTTTCCTCCGGGGGCTCAAGGTCGCGTCCGGAGCCCCGGACCGCTTCGGCTATCTGCTCGCCGCCGGCCTCACGGTGAATCTTTCGGTCTACGTCGCGATGAATATCGCGGTGGTTACCGGGGTGATCCCCACCACCGGTCTCCCTTTGCCGTTCGTGAGCTACGGGGGCTCGGCCCTCGTCGTCAACCTCGGAGGTATGGGTGTCCTCCTCAACATCGCAAATCAAATGGAGACCGGGTATGGGACGTCCCCGGTCATCCGGCCGCCCGGAGGCAGACGCCGGAGTGGTCGATAGCACGGATCCGATCCGCCTGCTGATCGCGGCGGGAGGAACGGGCGGGCACGTCTACCCGGGCATCGCCATCGCCGAAGAGTGGCGCCGGCGGCACCCCGATTCGGAGGTGACTTTCGTGGGCACGACGCGCGGACTCGAGAGCACGGCGGTACCGCAGGCGGGGTTTTCCCTGCGGACGATCGCCGCGCGCGGAATTCCGCGCCAGATCGGCTTCGGCATGCTGCGGGCGGGCGCGGCCGGGGCCCAGAGCCTGGTGCAGGCCTCGGCGATCCTCCGGGAGCTCAAGCCGGACGTCGTCGTGGTCACCGGCGGCTACGTGAGCGGGCCGGTGGGATTGATGGCGAAGCTGCGCGGCATTCCGGTCGTTGTCCAGGAGCAGAACTCGGTTCCGGGGGCGACCAATCGATGGCTCAACCTCATCGCGGACGAGGTGCACATCTCCTTCGTGGAATCGCGGAGCTACTTCCGCCGGCGGGACAACCTAAAAGTAACGGGGAACCCCATCCGGCGGTCCCTCCTGCGCCAGGACCGCACCAGCGCCTACGAGTCGCTCCAGCTCGACCCCAACAAGAGCACGCTTCTCGTATTCGGTGGATCCCGCGGCGCGGCCAGCATCAACAAGGCCTTCCAGGACGCGCTGCCGCGGCTGACCCGCATCTCCAATCTCCAGATTATCTGGCAGACGGGCAAGGACGACGCGCCGGCCATGGAAGAGCGGGCGCGCGGGCTCTCGATTCCTGTCCACGTGCTGCCGTACCTCGACCAGATGGAGAAGGCCTACGCTGTCGCCGACCTGGCGATCTGCCGGGCCGGCGCGATGACGATCGCCGAGCTGACCGCGTGCGGCGTGCCGGCGATCCTGGTCCCCTATCCGTTCGCGACGCACGACCACCAGACGGTGAACGCGCGGGGCCTCGCGGAGCGCGGGGCGGCCGAAGTGATCCGGGACGATCAGCTCACGGCCGACGACCTGGCGAAGCGGATCATCCATCTCTTCCAGGACGAATCGAGGCTCCGGCGCATGGCGCGGAACTCCCGGGCCTTCTCGCGGACGAACGCTGCGGAGCGGCTGGTCACGTCGATCGAAGCCCTGGCCGGCTCGACTCGGGCCGAGCGGGCGACGTAGGGGCATGTACGGGCGAATCCGGAGGATTCATCTGGTGGGGATCGGCGGGAGCGGGATGAACGGGATCGCCGAGGTGCTGCTCAATCTTGGGTACGAGGTGACCGGCTCGGATCCCAAGGAGAGCGACGTGCTGGCGCGGCTCCGCGAGCTGGGCGCGCGGATCGCCACCAAGCACGACGCGGCGCACGTGGTGGGCGCCGACGTGGTGGTCTGCTCGACCGCCATCCCCGACTCCAATCCCGAGATCCGCCGCGCGCGCGCGCTCGGCATTCCCGTGATCCCCCGGGCGGAGATGCTCGCCGAGCTGATGCGGATCAAGTACTCGGTCGCCGTCGCGGGCGCGCACGGAAAGACCACGACCACGTCCATGATCGGCGAGATTCTGGCGAACGGCGGTCTCGATCCCACCGTCATCGTGGGCGGACGGCTGAAGACGGTGGGCGCGAACGCCCGGCTGGGTCAGGGACCCTTCCTGGTCGCCGAGGCGGACGAGAGCGACGGATCGTTCCTCTATCTCGCGCCCACGATCGCGGTGATCACGAACATCGACGCCGAGCACCTCGACTACCACAAGTCGCTCGAGGGGGTGCAGCTCGCGTTCACCGCCTTCGTGAACCGGATCCCGTTCTACGGGACGATCATCCTGCCCGGAGACGATCCGAATGCCGCGCCCATCCGCGCGCGCGCGAAGCGGCGAGCGCTGACCTACGGGTTCACGCCGGGACAGGACTTCGAGGGGCGCGAGCTGGAGGTGGGCCCCGCGGGCGTCCGCTTCGAGCTTCTGGTCCGCGGGGAGCCGGAGGGAGCGATCGAGCTCTCGGTCGTGGGCGCGCACAACGCGCGGAACGCGCTGGCCGCCATCGCGACCGGGTGGGAGCTGGGCGTCCCCATCGCGGCCATCCGCGGCGCCCTGCGCGGGTTCGGCGGCGTGGGCCGCCGCCTCGAGCGCCGCGCCGACCTCCTCGGCGCCGCGTGGGTGGACGACTACGGGCATCACCCGACCGAGATCGAGGCGGCGGTGGCGGCGCTGGAGAAGACCTACGGGCGGCGGATCGTCGCGGTGTTCCAGCCCCATCGCTACACGCGCACGCACGCGCTGGCCGACCGCTTCGCGACCGCATTCCAGGGCGTCGCCGAAGTGGTGCTGCTTCCGATCTACCCGGCCGGAGAGGCGCCCATTCCGGGCGTCACGTCGGAGACCCTGGCCGAGCGGATCCGGTCCGCTTGCGTCGGTCTCGTCGTGCGGTCGGCCGCCGACTACGACGAGGCGGCGCGCGTGTCGCGCGGCCTCGTGCGCGAAGGGGACCTCTTCTTGACGATCGGCGCCGGGGACGTCTACCGCGTCGGCGAGATCCTCCTCGGGGAGTCCGAGGGCGCTCCCGCCGGACCGAGGAACCGATGAGAGCGGGCTACCGGAGCCTCCCGTCGTGGAAGAAGCCGGCCGTGAAACGGCGC
>JBKJXM010000168.1:0-22746 GCA_046716305.1 Candidatus Eiseniibacteriota bacterium | reverse complement strand
TGGTCGGGGCGACAGGATTTGAACCTGCGACCACCTCCACCCCAAGGAGGTGCGCTACCGGGCTGCGCTACGCCCCGACCCGAAGCCGGCGGCGACGATCGGCCTCCGGCCCATGCTACACGACGGAGACGCGTCCGGACAAGCGGGGGGCGGGCTGTGTTACCGCCCCCGGGCTCGCTTCCCCGAGTCCCCCTTCAGCATGGCGAGGAGGGCTTCCATGTCCTTCTTCAGCGAGCGGATCGTCTCCTCGCGGTCGAGCTTGGAGAACGGAAGCTCGATCTGGTCCTTGCCGTCCTGGCGGTCGTCAAGGATCTTCCGGCGGGCGCCGGCGATCGTGAACCGCTGGTCATAGAGGAGCTGCTTGATGTCGAAGAGCACCTCGATGTCCCGCTTTCGATACATGCGGGAGCCTCCGCGCCCCTTTCGAGGCCGGAGCATCTTGAACTGCGTCTCCCAGTACCGGAGCACGTGGGGTTTGACGCCCACCAAGTCGCTCACTTCGCTGATCGAGTAGTAGAGTTTTCCGGTAGGAAGCGACTTCACGGGTTCACCTCCTCGAAACGGTTCGGGCTTCCGGCTTCAAGTCGCGCGTCAGGAGCTGGCGCATGGCCTCCCGCGCGCTCTTTCCCTCGAACAGAATGGCGCACACCTGCGCGGCGATCGGGAGCTCCACGCCGCAGCGCACCGCCAGGTCCACGGCCGCCTTCGCGGTGCCGACGCCCTCGGCCACCATGGGCGAGGAGGCGAGCGCCGCTTCCAGCGTGACGCCCCGGCCGATCGCCTCACCGAGCCGGCGGTTCCGGCTGTGGCGGCTGGTCGCGGTCGCGATCAGGTCGCCCATGCCGGCCAGACCGGCGAAGGTTTCGTGACGAGCGCCTAAAGCTTCTCCCAACCGCGCGATTTCGGCGAGCCCTCTTGTGAGGAGTGCCCCCTTCGTCGAATCGCCGAAGCCGAGGCCGTCGCTGATCCCCGCCGCGATCGCCACCACGTTCTTGAGCGCGACGGCGATCTCCACACCGATCACGTCGTCGTTGGTGTAGACGCGGAAGGCCTCGTTCGAAAACATCTCCTGCGCCGCCTGGGCCCGCGCGCGGTCCGCGCAGGCGGCGACCACGGCCGTCGGAATGCCGCGCGCCACCTCTTCGGCATGGCTGGGGCCCGCGAGCACGACGGGGTGTTTCCGAAGCGGGCTGGGCAGGGTCTCGTCCACCACCTCGCTCATGCGGTGGTGGCTCTCCTGCTCCAATCCCTTCGTCGCGATCACGACCAGGCACGCCGCCGCGAGCGTCTCCCCGCCTGCGTGGGCCAGCCGCGACGCGGTCTCGCGGAGCGCGTGCGAGGGCGTCGCGAGGACGATCGTCTCCGCGCCCGTCGCGGCTTCGTTCAACTCGGAGGTGATCGCGATCTCGTCGGGAATCCGCACGTCGGGGAGGAACCGCTCGTTCACGCGCTCGCGGCGCATCTGCTCGGCGAGGTCGGCCTCGTAGACCCAAAGACGCACCGTGTGCCCGTTCTTCGCGAGGAGTATCGCGAGCGCGGTCCCCCACCCGCCGCCGCCGATCACCGCGACCGTCACGGCTTCGCTCCCTTCCGGCCGATGGTGGCCCCCTCGGTGCCCGCGATGAGGCGCCGGATGTTCGGGATGTGGCGGATCACGACGAGGGCCGCGACCAGCACGGCCGCGACGATGTAGGCGGTGCGATAGGCGTCGTGCGGTCCCTTCCAGGCGACGAGGAAGGGATACGCGATCGCGGCGCCCAGGGAGCCTACGGAAACGCGGCGCGTGGTGAAGAAGAGAACGATCCACACGCCCAGCGCGAGAAGAGCGGGAACGGGAAGGATCGCGAGGAAGACGCCCAGGCTGGTCGCCACGCCACGTCCGCCCTTGAACCGCGCCCACGGGGAAAAGACGTGCCCCAGGATCGCGGCCGCGCCCGCGGCGAGCTGCGTGGGAACGTGGGTGGAGAGAAGCGCGGCCGCGGCGCCCTTCGTGGTGTCGAGCAGGAAGACCAGCCCGCCCCAGCGGGGGCCGAGCGCGCGGATCGCGTTCGTCGCGCCGATGTTCCCGCTCCCGATGGAGCGAAGGTCGACGCCGCGGGCGCGGGCGATCCAGAGACCCGAGGGGATCGAGCCGAGGAGAAATCCGATCAGGACAGGAATCGGCTGGAATGGAATCGGCTGTCCTCCCGGCAGACGGCGTGACGACTACTCGCTTCGCTTCCAATCCAAGACGATGGGCGATCCCTGGAAACCAAACCGCGTTCGCAGTCCTGCTTCCAGATAACTAACATAGTTCTTAGCGCGGTAGCGAGGATTGTTCACGAACAGCGCGAATGTCGGAGGGCGCGTGCCGGTCTGGGCCGCGTAGTAGAACTTGAGGTGCCGCCCCTCGGTCGTGGCGGGGGGGCTCACGCGGTCCAGGATATTTCGAATCGCGTCGTTCAGGACCGGCGTCGGGATCTTCCGCGTGTACTCCTCGAAGACCGTCACCGCCGTCGGGAGGATTTTCCCCACTCCCTTCCCCGTGAGCGCCGAGACGTAGAGCCGCGGCACGTGGGTCAGGAACGGATAGACCTTCGTGAACTCTTCCTCGATGAGCTTCCGCGCCTCGGTCGGCTCCGGGACCTGGTCCCACTTGTTCAGGACCACGATCAATCCCTTCCGCTGCTCCTCGGCCAGCGCCGCGAGCTTCGCGTCCTGGCGCGCGGGCTCCCGCTCCACGTCGACGACCAGGAGCACGAGGTCCGCCCGCGAGACAGCCCGGAGCGCGCGCGTCACGCTGTAGAACTCGACGGGATCCGTGACCTGCCGCTCGCGGCGAAGACCCGCCGTGTCGACCAGGAGGAACTTCCGCCCGTTCGCCTCGAGGGTGGTGTCCACGGCGTCGCGCGTGGTGCCCGCGACGGAGTGGACAACCATCCGCTCCTCGCCGGTGAGCCGATTCACGAGGGAGGATTTCCCGACGTTGGGGCGTCCGATCACGGCGATCCGGATGGAGGACGGATCCTCGGGCGCGGCCTCGGCTCCCGGGAGGCGGCGCACCACCTCGTCGAGCAGGTCGCCCGACTGATAGCCGTGGAGCGCGGAGACGGGAACGGGCTCGCCCAGGCCCAGCGAGAAAAAGTCGGCGATCAGCTCCTCCCGCCGCGGCTGGTCGGCCTTGTTCACGACCAGGATCGTGGGGCGGCCGCGTCGCCGCACGCGATCGGCCACCTCCCGATCCAGCGGGGTCATCCCCGCCTGCGCGTCCACGACCACCAGGGCCACGTCCGCCTCGTCCAGCGCCACGTTCGTCTGCAAGATGATCTGCTTCTGGATGGGGTGGGCGCTCCCCGGATCGATGCCGCCCGTGTCCACGAGGAGAAACCTATGGCCGCTCCACTCCCCCTCGGCGTAGTGGCGGTCGCGCGTCAACCCCGGCAGCTCGTCCACGATGGCGCGCCGCTGCCCCAGGATTCGGTTGAAGAGGGTCGATTTTCCAACGTTGGGCCGACCGACGATCGCGACGATCGGGAGCACGGAAGGTCAGGCCGCCGCGGGCTCGTCGAAGCCGATCTGCACCGGCGCACCGACCGCCCGCTCCAGATCGGTCCGCGTGCGGTCGTCGAGGAAGATTTCGCGCTCCTTGAGGCAGTTGGGCGGGAGAAGAACACGGTCGACACGGCCGAGGCGCTTCAGGGCCGCCTCGATGTCGGCACCCACCAGAAGCCCGCTCACCGTGACCGTGTCGCCGAAGTAGTCGTTTTCCACGACGCAGAGGGAGACGTCCACGCCGTCCGGCGGCCGCTGATCCAGGAGAAGGCGCAGCGTCGGGGCGGCACTCGTCCCGGTCACGACGGCGACGCGCTCGCGGGAGCCGTTCCGCGGCACCACGTCGGCCACGCGCTTCTTCCACGCGTCGATCGTCTGCCGGAGCATTCCGATCCCGTTCTCGAGCTGCGAGAATCCCTCGTAGGCGCGGGCGGGCGGCACCTCTTCGCCGGCGAGCACGTACATCTCGTCGGCGGCGAAGACGAGCCGCGTTTTGTGCTCCTTCCGGAACGCCGCCTGGAACGCGTGCACCTGATCCAGAGCGCGGACCGCGTCCTCGGCCGTGAACGTGCGGAGGTCCGGAAGGCGGCTCCGGTGCTTGGTCAGTCCGACGGGGACGACCGCGATCGTGGCCACGCTGGGAAATCGGGCGGCCAGGTCATGGAGGGACTTCGTCAGCACTTCGCCGTCGTTCATGCCCGGCACGATCACGAGCTGTGTGTGCAGCTCGATTCCGCCCGCGGCCAGCCGGTCGATGTCGGCCATGATCCGGCCCGACTTGGGGTTCTTCATCATGCGGACGCGCACGTCGGGATCGGTGGCGTGCACCGAGACGTAGAGCGGCGAGAGCCTCTCGTCCAGGATGCGTTGAAACTCCGCCTCGCCCAGGTTGGTCAGCGTGATGAAGTTTCCGTGGACGAACGAGAAGACGTAGTCGTCGTCCTTGATCAGAAGCTCGCGGCGCACGCCCTTGGGGTGCTGGTAGACGAAGCAGAAGACGCAGTTGTTGTGGCAGCGCTTGGGCTGGCGCGCCTCGAACTCCGCCCCGAAGGGGACGCCGTACTCGCGCTCCCCTTCCACCTCGCGCACCAAGCCGTCCGCCGACTGGATGCGCAGGCGGAGCCGCTCCTCGGAGATCTGCGTCCCGAAGTCGATCTCGTCCTGGAGCGGAACGCCGTTGATCTCGAGGATCCGTTCCCGTGGGGCGAGGCCCAGCCGCTCGGCCAGGCCGCCCGGCTCGACGCGGGAAATGGTGAACGGATCGCTCAGGCCAATCATGAACGGCTCTCCCGGTGGGCGCACAAGTAAGTAGGCTTCATAGCATTAGTGTCCATAGCTCAACTGTTTCACGAAGTGTGCGCCAGGCGGGCTGAAAAGAACTGGAGCGGGCAGCGGGATTTGAACCCGCGACCTTCAGCTTGGGAAGCTGACACTCTACCACTGAGTTATGCCCGCTCCCAAAGTCGTGATGACCCGAGGAGGGTACGGGGTTCCACGCGTGGGGTCAAGGCGCATCTCCCGCCGGGGGCGGGTCTTGACCGCCCCCCGCCGCGTCTCGCTCGATCGCCAGCGCCACCTCCGGAAATTGGTCGGGCGACTGGAGATCGAACCAGCGCACGTCCGCGACCCGCCGAAACCAGGTTTCCTGCCGCTTGGCGAGCTGGCGCGTGCGGAGGGCGATCGTGCCCACCGCCTCCTCCAGCGTCCCCTCTCCCCTCAGATGGTGAAGCAGCTCGCGGTAGCCAAGCGTGTGGAGGCCGGGCGAATCGGGCGGGAGATCAGCCCGGAGGAGCGCCCGCGCCTCTTCCAGGAACCCGTCCCGAAGCTGCTGCGCGATCCGGTCCCGGATCCGGACGGCGAGCGCGTCGCGGCTCCATCGGATGCCGTAGCGCCTGGCGGGGGTCGGCTCGTTCCGCCGCATCTGGCGGAGCGCGCTGATCGGGGTGCCGGTGAGCTGATAGACCTCGAGCGCCCGGATGACCCGGACCGAGTCCCCCGGGGAGATGCGGGCGAGCGCTTCCGAGTCCACGCGCTCGAGCTCGGCGCGGAGCGCGTCCAGCCCTTGAGTCTGGAGCCGCTCCGCGAGCACGGCGCGGACCTGGTCGTCGCGCCCAGGTCCGGCGAAGAGTCCGTCGAGGAGCGCGCGGAGATAGAGCCCCGATCCCCCGACGATGACCGGCAGCGCGCCCCGCTCCTCCACCTCGGCGATCGCGGCGCGGGCGTCGCGCGCGTAGCGGCCGGCGCTGTAGGTCTCCGTGGGCGGCAGGAACGCGGCCAGGTGGTGCGGCACGCGGCTGCGGTCGGCGGCGGTGGGTGCCGCGGTTCCGATCTCGAGTCCGCGGTAGACCTGTCGCGAGTCGGCCCCGACGATCTCGCCGCGAAGGCGCTCGGCCAGATGGAGCGCGATCTCGCTCTTTCCTCCGGCCGTGGGGCCGAGGAGCACGATGCGGCGGCTCATGGTCGGAGCGCGGGCGCGCGGCGCGCCCGCTCAGCGGCGGCCGAAGCGGCGGTCCAGCTCCTCGAGCGACACCCGGACGTAGGTCGCGCGGCCGTGCGGGTCGCCGTGCGGCAGGTCGGTGGCGAAGAGGCGGTCGATCAGCGCGCGCCGCTCCTCCTGGCCCAGTGCCTGACCCGATCGAACGGCGGCGTGGCAGGCGAAGGACTTGGCCACGCGCTCCTCGGGCGGCTCGTCCGAGCCGCCGTGAGTCTCGTCTCCCGAGAGGAGGCCGCGCAGCGCCTCCACGGCCGCCTCCTCCGGCACCGAGGCCGGGACCGCGCGGACGGCGATCTGCCTTTCGCCGAAGAGGGAGATCTCGTACCCCAGGCGGCGCACGTGCGGCTCGACCAGGAGAAGCTGGTCCAGCTCGTCCGCCGTCACGTCCACGACTCGCGGAAAGAGGAGGTGCTGGCTCGCCGCGCCGTCGCCATAGAGGCGCGCGCGAGCCTCTTCGTACAGCACGCGCTCGTGGGCGGCGTGCTGGTCCACGATCACCAGCCCACCCCGGATCGGCGCCAGGAGATAGCGCTCGTGGAGCTGCCAAATCGGGATCTCGGGCTCGAGAAGATTCTCCCGGACCGCCGTGCTCCCTTCGGCGACCCGATCGGGGGCGAGCCGGGGCGCGGGCGCGTAGTCCTCGATTGCTGTCTGGGTGGAGGCGTGGGTTCGGGGCGCGGCTTGCGTCGATGCCGGCGCGAACGCCACGCCCACCCCGGCCGGCGACGTGGGATCCCCGCCAAAGTCGCCGCTCCCCAGGGAGACCGGCACATGGCGGCGCATCGCCGCGTCCACCGCGTTCCGCACCGCCTGAAAGACGCGCCCCTCGTCGTGGAAGCGCACTTCCCGCTTCGTCGGGTGGACGTTCACGTCCACCTGCGCGGGATCGATCTCGACCAGGAGCACCGCCATCGGATGGCGGTCTCCGGGGATCAAATTTCCGTAGCCCTGCCGGAGTGCGGCCCCGAGCGCCGGCGAGAAGACGAGCCGCCCGTTCACCGCGACGACCTGCTGCTCGCGGCTCCCGCGCGCCTGCTCGGGAGCGCCCAGCACGCCGCGCACCGTGATGTCCCCTTCCTCCGCGAACGAAGCAGCGCCCTCGGAGGCGCCGCGTCCGTAGAGGACCTGCCAGCGCTCCAGGAGATCGTCCGCTTCGGGGAGATCGACGTCCTCGCGGCCGGCGGCGCTGAATCGCCAGTGGACGGCCGGATAGGTGAGGATGTAGCCCCAGACGGCGCGCGCGACCGCGCGGCTCTCGGAGTCGCGCGACTTGAGGAAGCGGAGACGGGCGGGCGTGTTGAAGAACAGGTCCTCGACGGTCACCGTCGTCCCGACCGATCGCCCCACGCCCGAGACGCCGATCACCGTACCGCCCAGCACTTCGATCTGCGTGCCGGTCAGCTCGGCCGCGCCGCGCGTCGACAGGGTGACGCGGGCCACCTCGGCGATGGAGGCGAGCGCTTCCCCGCGGAAACCGAGCGTGCGGATCGCTTCCAGGTCCCCTTCGTCGGTGAGCTTTGAAGTGGCGTGGCGGCGGACGGAGAGCATCGCGTCTTCGCGGGTCATGCCGGAACCGTCGTCCTGCACGCGGATCATCCGTTCGGGGCCGGCCGCCACCTGCACCGCGACCAGGCGGCTCCCCGCGTCGAGCGCGTTCTCGACCAGCTCCTTCGCGACCGCGGCGGGGCGATCGATCACCTCCCCCGCCCGGATCTTCGCGGCGACCTCGGGACTCAGAATCCGGATGGAAGCCATGGTCAGGCGAGTCGCAGGATGGGGAGCTCGCGGGGGAATCGGGAGAGGAAGTGCGCGCCCTCCGGACCCACGACCACGTCCTCCTCCAGGGAGACAAGACCGTGGCCGTCGACGTAAATGCTCGGCTCGACCGTGAAGACGTTCCCCACCCGGACCGGCTCGAACGGCTCTTTCCCGTAGCGCTCCCAGCGCGGACCCAGGACGCCGCCGCCGTCGTGCACGGCGCGGCCAAGGTGATGTCCCAGCGCGTGGCCGTATTCGGAAAAGCCCCGCGAGACGAGATGCTCGCGCGCCATCTGATCCACCTGCCAGCCCAGGGCGCCCGGCCGGAGTGCCGCGGCCCCGCTCTCGATCGCGCCCACGAGGGCCGCATGGGCCTTCCGCACTTCGGCGGGCGCGTCGGCGGAGCCGGCCGCCACGTACCAGAGCCTTTGCAGATCAGAGCAGTAGCCGTCGAGCACGATCCCAAAGTCCATGTGCACCACGCACCCCGGCGTGATCTTCTCCTCCCCCGGCGCCACGTGCCCCACCGCGGCGTGGGGCCCAATCGTGACCGTGGGGCAGTGACGCCGCGGCCACGCGGTACGCGTCCCCAGACGGTCCGCCTCGGCGTGGGCGCGCGCCGCAATCTCGCGGGCGGTGGTCCCGATGGCGAGCGAGTCGCGGATCCGGTCGAAGATCTCCTCGGTCTTCTCGACCGCCCGCGCGATGCGGTTCTTCTCTTCGTCCAGCTTGACGGCGCGCAGGTGCGCGACGAAATCGCCGGCCGGCGTGAGTCGCGACGCGTGGGGCGTTCCGGCGAGGGTCGTGTGGAGATAGTCGCGAAGACCCGCGGTCAGGCCGTCGGCCAGCGCGTCGTCCTCGGAGACGTTGATCCCGATCCGCCGAGGACGCGCCCCGTCCAGGATTTCGAGGAGCGCCGCCTTGGGCCCTTCCTGGTACGTCCGCACCTCGTCGAAGAGACCCGAGCGCACCACGTCGGGCGCGTCGTGCACGGCCACCAGCGCGACCGACGAACGCTCGGTCACGATGAAGAAGGTGGTCCAGGTGAAGTCGACGTCGAGAAAGTAGCGGAGGATGGGATCGGGCCGCTCGGACGATTCCCGGACGACCGTCATCCAGACGTCGAGGTCGTGCTCGGCGAGGAGCGATTGGGCTTGGGCCAGCTTCCGCGCCCCGAGAGAGAGGATGCGCGGTGCCACGGCGGGAGAGGACATGCGCCTACCATAATCCCGTCGCTACGGAGCGGCAACCGGAGACTGCGCGGACTCGAAGCTGCTCGCGCCCGCAAGGGCGCGGCGCCTCAGTCTCCGCGGATCAGGGCGATCAGCTCGCCTCCGGTGGGGATCTCGTCGGGATAGGCGTACTGCCGGCCCGTGAGGCGGATCTCACTGGGACTGTCCAGCGCCTGCACGCACTCGACGCGGGAGAGAAGAAGGTCGAGACGCTTCAGGAGCGCGCCCGAGTCCTTGTCGGTCTCCGGCGAGAGGACCGCGAAGCGTCCCTCGCCCACGCGAGCGACCGCGTCCACCTCGCGCACGTTCCGGGTCAGCGCCATGCCGAACTCGCGCAGCAGCCGGTCGGCGAAGTCGTCGCCGTGCCGCTCGCCGATCCGCGTGAAGTCGTTGATCGAGCAGAGCGTGAGGAGGAATCCTTCGTGGTAGCGCTCGGCGCGCTTCACCTCGTCCTGGATTCTCACTTCGAGTCCGGCGCCGGTGAGGAGGCCGGTGACGCGGTCGTGGGTCTCGCGCTCTTCGCCACCGAGGCCGCGCACGTGCTCCCAGGCGATCGACACGTAGAGCGCGAGCTTCCGGAGCGCGTCCAGCTCTGGCTCTCCGATCGAGCCGCCGTGTCCGCCCCGCGCCGGGAGAACCACGCCGAGCGTGCCCGCCACCCGGTCCGATGTGCGCACCGGTACGACGGCGGCATCCCCCTCGTCCGGTCCGATCGGCCGGCCGCGGTGGTCCACCGACTCCATCGTGGCCGAGGAGAGCTCCACGCCCTCGGCCATCGCCTTGGAGGCGAGCGAGGCCTCGCGGTCCTGCGCCGGGTCGCGCTCGTCCTCACTTCCCTCGAACGCGGTGCGAAGCGTGACGTCCTCGCCCCGCCCGACGAGTCGGACGGCCGCGAGGCCGCTCGGGAAGAGCGCCCGGAGCGCCGCGATCGTCTCGAGAGCGAGACTCTCGGTCTCGCGCGTCACCATGAGGCGGGGCGCGATGTCGGAGAGGAGCGACACGAGATTCCCGCGGCGCGCGCTTCCCTCGTCGTCGCGGCGCACCTCGAGGATGGAGGCCAGGTGCTGGGCGACATGGTCGACGACCTGAGCGAGAGCCTCGGCGTCGTATTCGCCGGCGCCCGCGAACTCGGCCGCCAGGACGCCGTGCGGCTCCTTCCCGCGGATCGGCGAGAGAAGCAGGAGCGCGGGGCGGCGGGACGTCTCGTCCCCCGGGCGCGACGCCTCGCCCGTCAGGAAGATGCTCTCCCCTTGCCGGTGTGCTCGCGCGAGGAAGCCGGGGTGATGGACCGGGATGTTTCCGATCTCGCCGACCCCGGAGCCGGACGAAATGACGACGAAGTCGCGGCTCCCCGGCTCCGCGGAGTAGACGGTGACCGCCTGCGCGTTGAGCCGTCCCGCGAGGCGCGTCGCCGTGATGCGGAGCCGCTCCACCCGCGAGCCGCTCTCCGCCCGGAAGACGCGGTCCACCGACTCGCGCGCCCGGAATTCCAGCGCCTCGAGGTCGCTCCGGGAGCGGCGCACGACGCGGTCGAGGATCGCGGAGATCTGGGCGCCGATCTCGCTGAGCTTGTCCAGGTCCTCGTCCTTGAATCGCTTTCCCTGGCGGTCGCTCGAGACGTTCAGGACGCCGATCACTTTTCCGTCGAGGAGGATCGGAGAGGACATGGCGCAGGCGATGCGCGGCCGCTCCCGCCCGTCCTTGTAGCGCGGGTCCTGGACGCGCTCGTTCACGATCAACGGCTTGCCGTTCTGCGCGACCGTGCCCGCGATCCCCTCGCCGATCTTCTGCCTCACGTTCCGGACCGTCTCGCGCGACAGGCCGTCGGCGAAGGCGATGCGCAACTCCCCTTCGTCCTCGTCCACGATCATGAGGGAGCCGGCTTCGGCGCCCGTCTCCGCGATGGCGAGAGCGAGCACCTCGCGGAACAGGCGCTGGCGGTCGTCGGAGAGCGCGAGGGCCTCGCGGATCTCGCTCAGCCTCCTTCCCGCGCCGGCGGCTTCCTCGAACTCCCGCTCCCACTCCTCGATGGGAGCGGACGCGGCGGGCTCCGGCTCGGGCTCGGACGAGCTGATGAGCGGAAGCAGCTCGGAGAGCGGAACGAAGATGCCGGGCGAGATGCCGGAGCGCAGAAGCGCCGCCGCGCCGGGCGTCTCCAGGGACGGCAGCGCGACGCGGTCGGGCTTCAGGGAGAGGAGATCCAGCGGCTCCGTCGAGTGCGGAATCTGCAGAACCTCGGCGATCCGGAGCGCCAGGGCTTCCGGATCGGCGCTCGCGACGAGGACCAGATCCACCCCGGGCGCGCGGCGCGCGGTCGAAATGAGGTCCACCCGGTCGTCGGGCAGGTCGAGGAACGCGAGTCTCATGTTGTTGTGTGGGCCTCGTTCGAGGGAGACGGATTGGTTCGAGGCCGTAAACGCAAGGAGTGTACCACCGAGGGCCTCGCCGGCGCGGCGCGCGGGCTGCCGGGGCGAACGAGAGCACGCCGGCGGGCCGAAGTCGCGGCCCTGCCGCGCGCTGACGGCGGTCGGAAGCGTGGCGGGGGAAGGCGAGAGCTGCGTGCGAATCGCGCCCCGCGGCGCGGGCGGCGTGCAAAACGCCATGCCGCGGGGCCCGGGACGCGGGGCGCCCCGGACTTCGGCTAGCGGGCGACCGTGAGAACCTTGCCGATGGCCAAATTCCGGTCCTGGTCGGAGGCACGCACCGTGACCGTGTGCTCCCCGGGCGCGAGATCGCTGACGGAGATGCGGAACGGCTCCGAATTCTGGTCGTAGAGCCCGTCGTCCGGGAACACCTGCGCCCAGTCGCCGCCGTCGATGGAGTATTCGATCCCCGCGATCCGCGAGTCCGCGTCCACCGCCGTTCCGGTCACGACCACACCGCGGCTGCCCATGGCGCCGCCGGACGATGAGACGCGGAGGCCCTCGATCCGCGGCGGAACATTGTCGATGCGCACGGCCGGGCCGGTCCGCTCCGAGGAGAGCGCGACGTCGGGCGGATTGTCCGCGCGATCCGACGCGACGACCTTGATGCGGTACGTCCCGTTCGCGTACGACTCGGCATCCCACGAAACCAGGCGGTCCTTCCGGTCGGCCGCGAGCTTCCGCCATTCCCGCTCGTCGTCGCTCCGGATGAGCACGTCATATCGGAGATCGTCCCCGTTGGGATCGGCGGCATCCCAGGTGACCGTGCGCACGCCGCGGGCCCACGCGGCGCTCGCGTCCGACACCGCGCGCGGGCCGGTCTTTGGAAGCGAGTACTCCACCTTCAGCCCGTTCGGGAAGGTCTGCGAGATCTGCGGCGGCCGGTACTCGGGTCCGCCCTCCATGAACGGCATGTCGGGCCCGTACACCGTGATGTTGCCGATCTCCGGGGGCAGATTCCGCTGCCGGTAGGAGACCTCCAGCGACGAGAGGAGCGGCGGCTCTTTCCCCGCGCGCTTCAGCCGGAGCCGGAATTGGAGGAAGCGTGCGGGCGGGCTCTTGATCTCCGCGCCTCCGGGTCCGACGGGCGTCTCGGGGCTCCACTCGCTCCACCCCTCGTCCGGGGTCTGGCTCAAGCCGCTTCGCGACGACCACGTGGCCGAGCCGTCGCGGATCGAGGCAATGGCCCGTCCCCAGGAGGCGACGGAGCGGAGATCGTGCGCGTCGGAAAGGAACGTGCCTTCGTTCGCCGTTCCCGCTCCCAGCGAATAGAGCACGGCCGGATTCCCCGTCGCGGCGAAGGTCTCGCCGCCGGAGCGCGTGAGCGCGAGGATCTGCTTTTCGTCGGGCGCCCCGAGGAGCGCGTACTTGCGGTTGGTGGACACCCGGAAGAGCGCGCCGGGGTCCCCGGTGGCGACCCACACCGACTGGTCGTCCGCGGGGATCATGGCGTAGATGTAATCGGCCGGCGGTGCATAGAGGAGCCGCGCGCTGCCGTCGGGTTGAACCAGGAAGACGCCGCTCCGCCCGCCGCCCGTCGGCGTGACCTCGATTGCGAACGGAGACTCGCTCCCCTCGCGCGCCGCGCCCCCGCGGGGCGACTGCCCCTTGCTCGTCCCGACCGCGACCGAGCCGTCGGGAAGCACGGCGATCGTCCGGATCTCGTCCGCGTCGGCGTCGTAGACGACGCGCTGGCGCCCCGCGCCGTCGATGCGGACGAGGAGTCCCTTTGCGCCCGTCCCCGCGAGGAGGGCGCCGTCCTTGGCCCGCGCGAGCGCGAGCACGTTCACGTCCTTCGTCTCGGCGTAGACCGAGCCCTTGCGCGGGCCGGTCACCTGATAGACGCGGCCGCGCGGGCCGGTTCCGACGTACAGGAGCCCGTCGTTCCCGACGAGCAGCGACCAGACCGATTCCTCGCCCGTCTGGAAGTAGCGCGAGGTGTCGCCGGCCGCGCTGACGCGGAAAATCTCTCCGCCGGGCGCCGAGCCCGCGTACACGTTGTCCTTGGCATCGACGGTGATGCAGGTGATCTCGGTGGCGCCGGTCCTCCAGACAAGGCGCGCCCCCTGGCCCCGCGTCCACCGGTAGATCCCGCCGTTGTCCCCGGTGCCGAAATAGACGCGCCCCTTCGAGTCGCGCGCGACGCACCAGATGTAGGCCACGTCGGGAAGACGCGACGCGACCGAATCCCACGCCGGTCCCAGCGTGAGGTAGCCGTCGCTCTCGATGGAGGCGCCCAGGACCTGCTCTCCCTTGAGGAACTCGCCCGCGCTGTCCAGCCTCCAGAACGAGGTGGTCACCGCGGAGGCGGGGGGAGCGAAGGACACGAGTGCGGCCAGGAGCGCCGCGGCGAGCCCGCTCGATCGGATCGTCAGGGTCCTGCTCCTTGGGTTGGGGAAAGCGGTCACGAACGGTGGTTCGGCGCGGTCAGCGGCGGCCCGGGATGACGGTCACCGTGGCCGTCTCGCAGCCTCGAACGACGTGCCCCAGCGGAAGCGCGATCTCGGACAGCGTGGCCCCCTTGGTCGTCGCGGACTCGCCCCCCTTGGGCGAGGAGCCCATCACCTGGAGCACCGACCCGGGCGCCTGCGAGATCTCCCGGCCACCCACGACGGCGCCGCCCACCACGCGATAAAGCTGCACGTAGATCCGATCGGAGCTTCGGTCGGCCTCGATCAGGTCGGCGAGCTGGTCGAAGGTCTCCGGCTGATAGCGCTCAGGCGCCCGCTGCATCTCCCAGCGGTCCGTCTCGATGGCGTCGCAAACGCGCACGGTGAGGTCCCCGGCCGGCACCGCCGGCGGAATGCGAACCCGCACGCGCCGGGTCTCGACCAGCTTGCTCGAGCGCCGGAGCGAAAGATCCACGTCGATCGAGTCCCCCGCCACCACGGCGGCGGGCGAGACCCGGATGCCGATCAGGGCCGCCTCGTCGATCCCCTCCTCCACGCGCACGTTCACGCGGGCGGAGTCGAGCCGGGACGGCCGGAACCGGTCGCCCAGGAGAAGCGTCAGCGACTGCCCGATGTTCTCCCCCACGCCCTGCACGGGCGAGGTGCTCAGGAGCACGTCCTCATGACGTATCGTCCGCGCGCCGCCGTTCATGAAGAGCGAATAATCGTAGCGCACGGTCGTGACGCCCGCGTCGTAGAGAGCCTCGGAGATGGAGTTCACGATCGAGGCGCTGACGAGGGCCGGTGTGATGTAGCGGCTCCGGGCCACCTCGAAGTGGTAGTCCCTCGTGCGTCCCCCGCTCCCGGCGATGGCGACGCTCACCGGAATCATCGAGGGGGACGGGCCGATCACGCCCGCGATCCCGGCGCTCCGGTCCGCGATGACGGTGCCGCAGGTCGTGGTGGGTGAGCCGATCTTGTTCGAGATCTGCGAGCTCGACATGATCGTATGGATGGTCGCCCCCGTCATCGGGATCTCCATCCAGCCCATGCCGAGGAACGGATGCCCGAACGCGAGGATGCGGTCCTTGTCGCGGTAGGTCACCGTGCCGATCGCCGCGGCCGACCAGTCCCCGCGGATGAGCTGCACGCCCACGGCGGAGCCGGCGCGGAGCGAGTCGCACGACTCCCCGGGCTCGTTCGCCCCGCCCGGACTGGCCACGAAGCCGCGCTCCGTCATCCAGGGCTCGAGATAGCGGAGCGCTTCGGGCGTGAAGCCGGCGAGCGCGATGGGCGTGGTGATCGGCCTGGCGCCCCCGGCCTCGCCCGAGGCGCGGGACGGCGCGCCCAGCGTGCCGTAGGTGTCCTCCACGTCGGGAAGCCGGGCGCCCTCGCGCGGAAGCAGGTTCAGCATCTGATCGATCGGCGTGATCCCCGCGAGCGGCTCCTTCAAGAAGGGCCACGTGTAGGAAACCGCTCCGACCAGCCTCCCGTTGATGTAGACGGGGCTGCCGCTCATCCCGGCGATGATCCCCGTCTTGTCCACGACCGGACTCGAAGCGCGCGCCATGATGAGGTCGAACCCGGGACGGTAGGAGCGCAGGACGCCCGTGATCGTCACGGAGAAGGAGTCGACCTTGGTCCCGGAGAAGACGGTGTAACCGGTGCCGATCATCCCCTGTTTCACTTCGGATACGGGGAGAGTGGCCGAGGCGGGAATTAAAGGGGTTACGGAGGCGGCTTGCGATGCTCCCAAGCCCCAAACGGTTCCTGAAATGAGCAGCAAGGCGAGCACAAACGAGCGGGCTAGGGCCATGTATAGAGCAACAATACGGACTGCCTTATGGTTCCGTCAACGAGTCCCGCCCCCTGCCTCCCGGCGGGCCCTTTCTCTGAGTCCGGCGAGCCGCTGGAGGGCGTCGAGCGGGGTCAGGCTCTCGATCGGCGCCGCGGCCAGGTCCGCGAGGAGCGCCTCGCGCTCCTCCGCGCGCACCCCTTCCCGGCCGGCGTCCAGCGGCCCCGCGCCCGCGGCTCCCTTCGCGCCGGCCGCGGCGGCGTGCTCCCGCTCCAGCTTCTCGAGGATCTCGCGCGCGCGGCCCAGCACGCCCGACGGCACCCCCGCGAGCTGGGCGACGTGGATCCCGTACGAGCGGTCCGCGCGCCCCGGCGCGATCACGTGCAGAAAGACGATCCGCCCGTCCGTCTCCGACACGCGGACATTCCGGTTTCGAAGCCGCGGGAGCGTCGCCTCGAGATCGGTCAGCTCGTGGTAGTGCGTGGCGAACAGCGTGCGGGGGCGCGCGCCCGGCCCGTTGTGCAGCGCTTCAGTCACCGCCCACGCGAGGGAAAGCCCGTCGTACGTGCTGGTGCCACGACCCACCTCGTCCAGCAGCACCAGGCTCGCGTCGGTCGCCTGGCGGAGGATCGTCGCGGTCTCTTCCATCTCGACGAAGAACGTCGAGGCTCCGCGCGCGATCTGGTCCGAGGCTCCGACTCGCGTGAAGATGCGGTCCGCGATTCCGATGCGGGCCGAGGCGGCCGGAACGTACGAGCCGACCTGGGCCAGATACACGCACAGCCCGACCTGGCGCAGGAAGGTGGATTTGCCGCCCATGTTCGGACCGGTGATGAGCCACACCTGCTCGGTGTCGCCGTCCAGGACGCAGTCGTTCGGAACGAACGCGCCGCCGTCGAGCGACCGCTCGACCATCGGATGGCGCGCCTGGCGGAGCACCAGGCTCCGGTCCTCGGTCATGACCGGGCGCGTCCACCGTTCGCGCGCCGCCGTCTCGCCGAGCGCGCGATAGAGGTCCAGCTCGGCCACGACGCGGGCCGCGTCGTGGAGCGCGCCGATCGATTCCAGGCACCGCTCGCGCAGCCGGTGGAAGTGCGCGGCCTCGCAGCGGCGGCTCTCCACGCTCGCCGCCTCGATCCGCTCCTCCATCCGCTTCAGCTCGGGCGTCAGGTAGCGCTCGGCGCCGGCCAGGGTCTGCTTTCGAATGTAGTCGTCGGGGACGCGGTGAAGCTGCGAGCGCGTGACCTCGAGGTAATAGCCGAAGACGCGGTTGTAGCTCACTTTCAAATTCGAGATCCCGGTCCGCGCGCGCTCCCTGGCCTCCAGCGCGAGCACCTGATCCCGTCCGTCGCCGGCGTCGCCGCGCATCGCGTCCAGGTCGGGGTCGAAGCCTGCGCGCACGATCCCCCCCTGGGTGGCGGTCAGCGGCAGCTCCTCCATCAGCGCTTCCTCGAGGAGCCCGGCCAGGGGCGAGAGGTCGGGCAGCGCCGAGCGCCACTGCGCGAGCGCCTCCCCCGCCCGCGCCTCGAGGGTGAGCCGGACGGCGGGCAGGCGGCGGAGCGCGTCCCGCACCATGCCGACGTCGCGCGGCCCGGCGCGCCCCGATCCCAACAGTCCCAAGGTACGCTGCAGATCGGGGAAGCGGTGCAGGCGCTCCGCGAGCTCGGAGCGGAGCGGCGCGGAATCGGCGAAGCAGGTGGTCCGATCCAGCCGCGCGTGAACCACCCGGAGATCGCGCGCCGGCGCGCGGAGGAGGGCGCGAAGCGCGCGTCCCCCCATCGCGGTCTCGGTGCGGTCGAGCAGGTGGAGGAGCGCGTGCTCCTTTCCCGCCGGCGAGTCGAACACCTCGAGATTTCGAAGCGTGGCTTCGTCCACCACCATCGGCGCCCCTTCGCGGAGCGGCTTGAGCTCGCGGATCTGCGGCAGCGCCGACTTGGCGAGGCCGCGCAGATACTCGAGGAGCGCGCCCGCGGCGCCGTGTCCCGCGCGCGCGTCCGCGAGCCCGAAGGAATCCAGACGGGTCACCTCGAACTGGCGGAGGAGCGCCTGGCGTCCCGCCTCCGGATCGAACCGCGTGCGTTCCCGCCGCGTGACGGGCGCCCCCGGGTACGGGGAGGCGCCGTCAGTCCCCTGCTGACCGCGCTCCGCCACCGGCATCAGCACCTCCCGCGCGGGAAACTCGAGCGGAAGGGCCGACAACTCCTCGGGTGCGACCGACCCGACGCGGAACTCGCCGGTCGAGACGTCCGCGACCGCCACGCCGACGCGCTCCCCGTTTCCGTCTGGGGCCAGCGCGACGATGTAGTGGCTCTCGTTCGCCTCCAACAGTCCCAGCCGCGTCACGGTGCCCGGGGTGAGCACCTCCACGACCTGGCGGTCTACCAGACCCTTCGCCTCTTCCGCGGTCTCCATCTGCTCTGCGATCGCGACCGAATAGCCGCGCTCGACCAGTTTCTTCAAGTACCCCTCGACGGCGTGATACGGAACGCCGGCCAGGGGCAGCGGATCGCGCTTCTTGTCTCGGGAGGTGAGAGCGATGCCGAGCACGCGCGAGGCGACGAGCGCGTCCTCGCCGAAGGTCTCGTAGAAATCCCCCATGCGGAAGAGGAGCAGGGTCCCCGGATGCTCGGCCTTCAGCCGCCGGTACTGCTCCATCATCGAGGTCGATTCCACGCGGGGGCTAGCGCTTGGCGACCTGGTACGAGTAGCCGCGCTCGCGCCGGAGCCGCTCTCCCAGGGCGCGCGCCTGGTCGCGCGTGACAAACGCGCCCGCGCGCACGCGGAAGACGGGAGGGATCTCGCTTCCAGAGCGGACCGAGACGTCCCCCACGCCCGCCTGGCGCAGCTCCCGCGCCAGAGACTCGGCCAGGTCCCGCCGCGTGAAGGCGCCGACCTGGATGGAGAAGCCGCTCCCGATCGGCAGGAGCGACGTGGTCGTGGCGCCCGGGCGGATGCCGCGGTCACGCACGCGCGTCGCCTCGTACGATAGCGGGAAGCGCTGCGCCACCTGGCGGAAGACGCTGGCGGCGTCGGCCTGGCGCCCCATCATCTCGAGCGTGGTCCCCATCGCGTAGAGCGCCTGCGGCGCATAGTCGCCCTGCGGATGGCGCTCGAGGAGCGAGCGAAGCGCCGCCAGCGCCTGCGCGGGCTTGTTGGCGCGGAGCGCCGCCTCGGCCAGCGCGTAGTGGTAGGCCTCTTCTTCGCGCGTGCCGCGCAGGTCGGGCGCCGCGGCGAGAAGGAGCTGGAGCGCACCCGGCGCGTCTCCGCGGCCGAGCTGGGCAAGCCCGCGCGTGATCAGGGCCTCTCGGCCGGTCGCGTTCTGCTCGACGCCCGGGGAGAAGATGGTCAGGAGATTCTCGGCGGCGGCGTAATCGCCGCCCACGTAGCGGAGCTTCGCGAGGGCGAGGGTCGCCTCGCGGCGGAACGCCCCGCCCGGGAAACGGCTCAGGTAGGTCGTCAAGGCCAGATCATGGGCCGCGCCGTCCTCGGTGAGGAGCGCGCGCAGGTAGGCCGCGAGGTCGACCTTCTCCGGAGGGAGCCGTCCTTCCTGGACGCGCGCGAGAAGCTCCCGCGCCTCGTCGGTCCGCCCGTGGACGAAGGCTTCCTGCGCCGCGGCGAGGAGCGACGGGTCCGCCGAGGCCACGGGATCGCGCTTCTCGGCCCGGCGCGAGGCCGCGGGCGCCAGCGTCCCCACCGCCGCAACTGCGAGGAGGAGGGAAATCGCCGCCGCGCCCTGGACCGATCCGCGTCCGAGGACGCCCCGCGTCACGCGGGCTCCGTCCAGGCGAGACACGAGGGGCAGCGCGACCAGTACTCGTCGGCCCGCTCGCCGCATCGGGGGCAGGCGGGATGGCTCACGCCGGCGGCCAGGTGGCGGGCCAGCGCGTCCACTTCGGAGAGGGCGCGGGTCGGATCGCCCGTGCGACGGTGGATATCCACGAGGAGGAGCCGGGTCTCGAGCGAGCGGGGATCCCACTCCAGCGCCTCCTTGGCGGCGCGCGCCGCCTCCAGGAGGTCGTCCCGCTTCACGTGCATGCGCGCGAGCGCGAGCAGGACCCGCGCGTCGCGCGGGTTCCGCTGGAGCATCTCCTCGTAGAGCTGGGCCATCTCCCCGAAGCGGCCCCGCTCGAAGTAGGAAACCTCGAGCCTCTCAAGCACCAGGTGGGCCAGCTCGGGGTGCGCGGCCGCGAGCCCCTTCCACAGGCTCATGGCCCGCTCGGGGTGGTTCGTCTCGTAGAAGATGTCGCCCAATCGAAGGAGCGCCACGGGGTGGTCGCGGTCCAGCTTCAGCGCGGCCTTGAAGTGGCGCGTCGCTTCGTCCAGGCGCTCGTGCCGCAGGTGGATCTCGCCCACCGCGGCGCGATAGCGGGCCAGGGCGGCCGGGTCCCGGTCCCCCTTCGCCCTCGCCAGCTCCACGCGAACCTCGTACGCGCGGTCCCACTCCCCTCCCGCCTCGTAGGCCTGGAGCAGGAGCGGGAGGCCGTGGCCGTTCTTCCGCTCGCGCTCCCGGAGCGCGAGCGCCTGGGCCACCGCCTCCTCGGGCCGCCCCACCGCGATCCAGTCGAGCACGAGGGCCTCGCGGACGGCGCGGTCCTGCGCCGCCGTGCGGGAGGCGCGGGCGGTCAGCTTCTTGTGCAGCTCGAGCGCCCGCTCCCCTTCGCCGCGCTCCCGGAGGAGATTCCCCAGATGGATGTACGCGTCGATGTTCGAGCTGTCCTGCTGGACGGTGTCGGCGAAGGCCTCCAGCGCCTCGTCCCGGCGTCCCGCGAGGAGCGCGTGAAGGCCGCGCTGGTAGGGAGTCTCAGGGCGCGGGGGTCCCGTGTTGGCATCACGCGAGAAGAGCCACGCCGCGTAGCCCACCGCGGCGAGCGCGCCCACGACCGCCACCGTGGTGAACAGCGGAAACATCAGTGGCCCCCGCCCGCTTTCGTCCCCAGCTCCAGCCCCTCGAGCGGCAGGTTGCGGAGCTGCTCCAGCTCGCGCGTCAGGTCCTCCCGCTCGCGCTCCAGCGCGGCCACTTCGGATCGCGCCTTGAGCACCTGGAAGAGGACCAGCACGAAGGCGAGGAACATCCCGATCGCGAACGCGGCGAAAACGGCGACGTTGACGGGGAGCGTCCGGTAGACGTGGCCCGGCAGGTTGATCGCGGTCACGGTCTCGCGGAGGTTCAGGATGGCGAAGCCGACGACGAGCACCATGATGGCAAGCCAAAGCATGTTCCTGAGAAACCACATGGCACTGGCCTCCTTGGGGGAAAGGACGCGGGCGCGAGCCGGCGCCAGTCAGGGGCAGAATAAGCGGGGGTGGGGACCGGGTCAACCCGCGGCGAGCCGCGCGAGCCATAAGAAACCCGGGGAGCCTTGACCGGCCCCCCGGGTCCTGTTTCGTTCTGCCTATCTTTCTATGTCGGGCTATATCGGGTGCGTTACGCGGTCGGAGCCTCGTCGATCGCCTCGGGAACCGGTTCGCCCGATTCCTCCGTCGATGAAGGAGACGGCTTGAACCGCTCCTGGAAGGTTTCCTGCCCCGCGCGGTCCTGATCGGCGACCCACGCCTTGGCGCTCAGGATGATCCGGTGCGCCTGCGTGTCTACCCGCGTGACTTTCAGATCCAGCGTGTCGCCCGGCTTGAAGCTGTCCGACGGCTTCTTCAGCCCATCCACGCCCAGCTGCGAGAGCGGGATGAAGCCTTCGAGTCCGTCTTCCAGGTCCACGATGACGCCGCGGTCCAGCAGCCGCACCACGTTCCCCTTCACCAGAATGTCGGGGAGGTAGCGCTCGGCCAAGGTCGGCCACGGATCGTCGCTCACCTGCTTCAGCCCCAGGCTGATCCGGCGCGCGTCCTTGTCGATGGAAAGCACGACGATGTCGACCTTGTCCCCCTTCTTCAAGATCTCGCTGGGGTGGGCGACGCGGCGTGTCCACGACATGTCGCTGATGTGGACGAGCCCGTCGATCCCCTCCTCGATCTCCACGAACGCTCCGAAGTTGGTCAGGTTGCGCACCTTTCCGGAGAGCTTCGTGCCGATGGGGAAACGATCGTCCAGCGTGAGCCACGGATCCGGCTCGATCTGCTTCAGACCGAGCGAGATCTTCTCGTTGTCCTTGTCGATCTTCAGGATCATCGCCTCGATCTCGTCTCCGATGGCGACGACCTTGGACGGATGGCGCACGTGCCGCGTCCAGGACATCTCGGAGATATGGATGAGACCTTCGATCCCCTTCTCCAGCTCGACGAACGCGCCGTAGTCGGTGATCGAGACCACCTTCCCCTTGACGCGCTGGGTCACCGTGTAGCGCTTGTCCACGTCCTCCCACGGATAGGGCGTGAGCTGCTTCATGCCCAGGGAGATGCGCTCCTTCTCGGGATCGAACGAGAGGACCTTGACCTTGACCCGGTCGCCGATCGAAACCAGCTCGGAGGGATGGCTGACCCGTCCCCACGACATGTCGGTGATGTGCAAGAGGCCGTCGATGCCGCCCAGGTCGACGAAGGCTCCGAAGTCGGTGATGTTCTTGACCTGACCCTCGCGGATCTGGTCCTTCGCCAGCTCCTGGATGATCTCGCTCTTCTGCTTCGCCCGATGCTCCTCGAGCACCGCGCGCCGCGAGATGACGATGTTGCGGCGGCGCTTGTTCAGCTTGATGATCTTGAAGTCCATCGACTGCCCCAGGAGGGAGTCGACGTTCTGCACCTGGCGGAGCGCGATCTGGGAGCCGGGGAGGAACGCCTCGACTCCGTACAGATCCACGACCACGCCGCCCTTGATCTTCCGCATGAGCCGCCCCTCGACCAATTCGCCCAGGTCGGCGGCCGCCTTGACGCGATCCCAGACCTTGACGAAGTCGGCGCGCTGCTTCGAGAGGACGACCAAGCCGTCCTGGTTCTCGGTTTTCTCGAGGAATACTTCGATCTCGTCCCCGACCTTCACGCCTTCCAGGTCCGGGAACTCCTCGACCGGGATGACTCCTTCGGACTTGAAGCCCACGTCGACGGTGACTTCCTTGTCGTCGATCTTGAGGACCCGTCCGCGGACGATCTCCCCTTCTTCGAGGTCCTGAAGCGACTCCTCGTAGAGCTGGAGCCTCTGGCCCATGGCGTCGGCCGACTCGGCCCCACCTTC
>JBKJXM010000167.1:0-5821 GCA_046716305.1 Candidatus Eiseniibacteriota bacterium | reverse complement strand
GTTCAGCGGAACCGGGGCGGACACCCACTCCATGGTGATGCGCGCCGCCACGGGCACGGTCCGGATCCTGCGCACCAGCCACCGCTTCTCCAAGCCGGACGGCCGCCCCGTCAGCATCGAGCCGTTCGAAGCCGTCCGACGCGCCTAGCTCCGTGGCTCGCGAGGCACTCCCCGAAGCTCCCCTCGACTTACTGGCGGTGGGCGCGCACCCCGACGACGCGGAGATCTCGTGCGGCGGGACGCTCGCGGCCGCCGCCGCCCAGGGCCTGTCGGCGGGGATTCTCGACTTGACCCGCGGTGAATTGGCGACCAACGGCACCCCGGAGATCCGCGCCGGCGAGGCGGCCGAGGCGGCGCGCATCCTCGGCGTTCGCGGCCGGTGGAACGCCGGCCTCCCCGACGGCGCCATCCACGCGCACGATCCCGAGCAGGTGCGCCGCGCCGTGGAGTGGATCCGGAAGCTCAGCCCCGACGTGCTCCTTGTCCACTACCCGCGCGACCGTCACCCGGACCACGTGGCGGCGGCCGAGCTGATGGACCGCGCGATCTACCTCGCGGGACTGAGTCGCTTCCCCGCGGAGGGCACCCCGTTTCGCCCGCGCGTCCGCTATCACTTCGCGTCGCGGATCGGCTTCACTCCTTCGTTCGTCGTGGACGTGACGGCCTCGTGGGAGGCGAAGCGCGGCTCGATCCTGGCCCACGGGAGCCAGGTCACGCGCCAGGCGCCGGAGGCGCGCCCCACGCCGCTCAATCGGGAAGGATTTCTCGACTTCATGGAGTCGCGCGCCAAGCACTACGGCGGGATGATCGGGGTTCTCTACGGCGAGCCGTTCCACGCCACGGAGCCGATCGGCGTCCGCGCGCTCGACGCGATCTTCCGGACGCCGCGACCGGTCCCGGGCGCCTTTACCGGCTAGGGGACGCGAGCGCCGCGCGCGCGGCGAGGAACGCGCGAAGCCGCTCCGCGTAGCGCGCGTTCCCGCGGGCGAGCCGTGCGGCGCGCTCGGCGGCCTGGACCGCCCGCTCCAGATCCCCCGCCCGATAGGCCGCCTCGGCCACCGTGTCGAGGATGTTCGGATCGTCCCCGCGCGCCGCCGCGGCGGCCTCCGCGAACCGTAGCGCCTCGGCGGAATCGCCGCCCCGCGTGGCCAGGAACCACGCCAGCTCGTTCAACGCGCCGCCGTCCTTGGGCGCGCGCGCGACGGCGGCGCGAAAGCCCGCTTCAGCGAGGGCGTACTCGCGTCGCCCAGCCGCATCGTCCCCGCGCCGCCGCGCGGCGTCCCCGAAGCGGACGTGCGCCGCGGGGAGGAACGTCTCGGCGTGGCGCGCGTAGAGCCGGCCCAGCGCACCCACCGGATCTTCCCCAGCGTCCACGCGCAGGTCCACGAGGCGGTCGGAGCCCGCTCCCGGATCCGCGCCCGCTCGCACCACCAGGAGCGCGGCGGAGGCATCCATGCCGCGACGCCCGAACGGATCCCCTTCGGCGCGCTCGCCCGCCTCGAGCGCGGCGAGGAGCCGCATCCCCAGCTCTCCTTTTGGGGAACCGACCGCGCGAACTCCCGCGGGCTTCGCGCCTCGGCCAGCCACGGCCGTCCCGAAGAACGCAGCCTCCATCGCCCCGAGCGTCGCCTCGCCCCGGAGCCCGAAGCCCGCGCAGCCGAACGCCCGGCCGGTCCGCGTGCCGGAGAATCCGGGAAGCCGGGCACCCGAGTAGGCGGCGGCACGTCCGTCCGAGGCGATGACGACGGACTGCCGCGCGGCCGGATCCTCCGGAGCCGCGCGCAAGAGCGCAAGGGCGGAGTCGGCGCTGATCCCGGCAGCGAGCGTGGCGAGCACGGCCCGGAGCACGGAAGTGCCAGGGCCCAGAGACGCGATCGCCCCCGCTCCCGCCGCCGCGGCGGGGATGCGCGCCCCGGACGCGATCTCCGCGCCGGCGCAGGCCACGCCCCAGGAGCCGGACGCCGAGTCGAACCCCACGACCGCGAAGGAGGGGCCCGTCTCGGCGGAGCCCCTGCCGCCTACGGGCGAGAGCCAGTCCGGCGCGGCGGGAACGGTCGGAGTCGCGGCCGAGCTATCGGGTGGAGCGGGAGCGGCGGAGAACGCGGGGGTGAGGAATGCGACGAGGGCGAGAAGAAATGCCGCGCCGGACGGGACCGCCGCGTTGGCGATCACGACCCGGGGCCGGGCCTTCACCGCGCGCGTTTGCGGGCGAGAGCGCGCTCGGCGGCTTGGATGACGTCGGGCGCTTTGATCCCGAAGGCGGCCATCAGCTCCTCCTGCTTGCCCGAGCGGCCGAAGCGGTCGCGCACCGCGACCAGCTCCATCGGCACCGGGTGCGTCGCGACCACCACTTCGGCCACCGCGCCTCCGAGTCCGCCGTGAATCTGGTGCTCTTCGGCCGTCACGATGGCGCCGCACTCCCTGGCCGCTCGCTCGATGGCGGCGTGATCCAGCGGTTTCAGCGTGTGCATGTTCAGAACGCGGCATTCGATTCCCCGAGCCGCGAGCTCGGCAGCCGCGACGAGGGCTTCGTACACCATGACACCGCAGGCGATGATCGCGAGGTCGCCCCCCTCGCGGACAACGTTCGCGCGCCCGATCGTGAAGGGCGTGTCGGCATCCGTCACCACCGGCACGGGCTCCCGCCCGAATCGGATGTAGTAGGGATGCGGGTCCGCCGCGGCCGCGACGGTCGCCTTCCTCGTTTCCCAGTAGTCGCAGGGGACGACCATCCGCATGTTCGGAATGGAGCGGACGATCGCGATCTCCTCCATCGCCTGGTGCGTCGCGCCGTCGGGCCCCACGCTGATGCCGCCGTGCGCCCCGCCGATCTTCACCGGGAGGTCGGTGTACGCCACGGTCACGCGCATCTGATCCGCGCTCCGGCACGAGGCGAAGGCGCCGTAGGTCGCGAGATAGGGGATCTTCCCCACGGCCGCGAGTCCCGCGGCCACGCACATCATGTTCTGCTCGGCGATCCCGACCTGGATGAAGCGATCGGGAAACTTCTCGGCGAAGAAGTTCACGTTGGTGGAGCCGGTCAGGTCTCCGACGAGCACCACGATGCGAGGATCCCGCTCGCCCAGGTCGACCAGCCCGTGGCCGAAGCCCTCGCGCGTGCGCTTCATCTCGGGCCTGGCGAGCGTGGGCGGCGCGGCCGGGCGCGCGGCGGCGGGCGCGGTGCCGCTCACGACCGGCCCCCGTTCGCCCCGTTCGCGGAGGGCGCGACGGCCGGCGCCGCGTGGGTCTCGAGCCGCTTCGTCCAGGCTTCGAGCGACGTGCCCAGCTCGGCGAGCGCCTTCTCCGCCTGCTCCGCGCTGGGCGGAACGCCGTGCCAGCGGTAGTCGTCCTCCATGTACGAGACGCCCTTCCCCATGATCGTCTTCGCCAGGATGACCGTTGGCTTCCCCTTCGTGCGCCGAGCCTCGTCGAAGGCCGCCATCACCGACGGGATGTCATGGCCGTCGCACGTCACGACGTGCCAGTTGAAGGCGCGCCACTTGTCGGCCAAGGGCGCGATCCCCATGACGTCCTGCACGTCCCCGTCGATCTGCTTCCGGTTGTAGTCGATCATGGCGCAGAGGTTGTCGAGCTTGTAGTGCGCGGCGAACATGGCCGCCTCCCAGATCTGCCCTTCCTGCTGCTCCCCGTCCCCCATGACGCAGTAGACGCGGCGCGGGTTTCCGTCCATCCGCGAGCCCAGGGCCATGCCGCACGAGACGGAGAGTCCCTGCCCGAGCGAGCCCGACGAGACCTCGATCCCCGGCGTGTCGTGCTTGCTCGGATGTCCCTGGAGATGTCCCTGGAACTGGCGGAAGCCCAGGAGGTCGCGGAGCGGAAAGTAGCCGCGCTCGGCCATGAGGGAGTAGATCACCGGGGTGACGTGGCCGATCGAGAAGTGCCACAGGTCGCGCGCCGGGTCGTCCAGACGCGAGGGGTCGACGTTCATCTCGTGGAAGAAGAGCACGGTGCCGAAGTCGGCCGCGGAGAGGGGGCCGCCGCTGTGCCCGGACTGCGAGCGGGCCAGGAGCGCGACGATGTCGCGGCGGACGAACAGCGCCCGTTCGCGAAGCTGGTCGTGATCCAATTCCAAACGCGGCATGCGGGTACCCCCGGAGAGTGCGAGTGAATTCTAAGCGTTCACGTAGCGCGCGTCCAGCGGCTCGGGGATTTTCCCCGCGCGGATCGCCGCGGCGACCTCCGCGATCCCCTGGCCGACCCGCGTCTCGGCGCGGAACCCCCAGACGCGCTCGATCCGCTCGAAGGAGACCCGGTAGTTGCGCGGGTCCCTCGCCGCGGGAAGGACGCGCACGCGCGCCTCCGGAACGCTCTCCTCGATCAAATCTCTAAGATCGCGGAGCTGATAGTTCTCCAGATTATCCCCCACGTTCAGGATCGGCGCACCCTCCGGCGTCGGCCCGGTGAGCGCCATGCCCAGCGCCCGCGCGATGTCGGCAACGTGCACGAAGGGGCGCCACTGCTCCCCGCCGAAGATCGAGACCTCCCCCTTCAGCACCGCGTCGCGCGCGAGCAGATTCACCACCAGGTCGAACCGCATGCGGGGCGAGACGCCGTAGACGGTGCCGAACCGAAGCAGGATCGGGTCGAGGGTCCCCTCCGACGCCAGCTCTAAGAGTCCCTGCTCGGCATGCCACCGCGTCTCCGCGTAGAGCGAGAGCGGTCCCACCGGCGAGTCCTCGGTCAACAGCTCGTCCCTTCCTTCGCCGTACACGCTGCACGTGGACGCGAATACGAAGCGCCGCACGCCACGCGCCGCGGCCGAGCGCGCGAACGCGACGGTCGCTGTCCAGTTGGTCTGGACGGCGCGCTCCTCGTCCTGGGCGCACGCCTTGTCCCCCACGATCGCGGCGAGATGGATCACCGTCTCCACGCCCTCGAGCGCTTCGGCGTGGGCGCGGGGGTCGCGCAGGTCACGGTGCAGGACTTCGAGGTCGCCGTTCGACTCGAGACCCCGGAGCCCCTCACCCCCGAACAGGAAGCGGTCCAGCACGCGCACGCGCTCCCCCTCGGCGAGAAGCCGGCGGACGAGGACGGAGCCGATGTAGCCCGCGCCGCCGGTCACGAGGATCGGAGCGCTCATCGGCGCACGAGGAGATGGAGGTGGTGGTCGGCCGCGGCGTTCGCCATGGCGCCCGCGGGCCGGAGGGCGCGATCCCACAGGGCGGCGCGCTCGAAGAACGGGGAGAGCCGCGGATCCCGCCGCCGCTCCTCGGCCAGCGCCCGCGACGCGTGGCGCTGGAGCGAGTAGAAGAGGTTCGAGCCGAGCGTCCGCTCCGTGAAGTCCGCGCCGGCCTCGGCGAGCAGCTCCCGCTGCTTCACCACCGCGCAGTAGTAGCCGTTCTCGCGCTGCGACGCGACGCGATGCGGATTGTCGCCGGGGTCGCGGAGGAAGCGGCTCTCGTCGTTGTTGAGCACCAGCGCGAGCACGCCGCCCGGAGCGAGCACCCGCGCCAGCTCGGCGATCGTCGCGCGCCGCACGTCGTCCGGCAGATGCTCGAGCAGACCGAGACAGACGGCGAGGTTGAACGCGCCGTCCCGGAACGGAAGGCGGTCGGAGCGGAGACGGAGCGGATCGAGGTTCGTTACGTGCGAGGACGCGGCGTTCCTCCGGAGGCGCCGGAGCATCCCCGCCGCGAGATCCCCGCAGGCGAGGCGGCGAACGCGGGGCGAGAGGCGCACCGAGATGCGCCCGACCCCGCACGCCAGGTCGAGCCCGCGGCCGGACGGCCGGGGCCCCTGGACCTCGAGGAGCGCGTCTCCGAGCACGCCGGCTTCCCACGCGTCGTATGCCGCGTTCACG
>JBKJXM010000166.1:0-2761 GCA_046716305.1 Candidatus Eiseniibacteriota bacterium | reverse complement strand
TCATCTACACCTCCGGCACCACGGGGGTGCCCAAGGGGGTCATGCTCACCCACTCGAACATCGCGTCCGAGACTGTGCTGTCGCTACGCGCGATGGCGGTGGGCCCGGAAGACACCTACTTATCCTTCCTGCCGCTTAGCCACGTGTTCGAGCGATGCGCGGGGTTCTATACCATGCTCTACGCGGGCGTGACGATCGCGTACGCCGAATCCCTCGACGGACTGGCCCGGGACATGCACGAGGTGCATCCGACCGTGATTCTCGCGGTGCCGCGCATGTACGAGAAGGTGCTCGCGAAAGCGACGGAGACCGCCGCCGCGGGTGGGCACTTTAAGAAAAGGATCTTCGACTGGGCCTACCGGGTCGCGGTGCAGTGCGGCACGATGGCGAACGAAGGGCGCGCCATCCCGCTTCTGCTCTCGCTCGAGCACGCGTTGGCAGGCGCCCTGGTCTACAAGAAGATCGCCGCCGGCCTGGGCGGGCGCAGCAAGCTCCGCGTCTCGGGCGGCGCACCGCTCCTCCGCGAGGTGGGGCTGTTCTTCCGCGGCGCCGGGCTCCCCATCTACGAGGGCTACGGCCTCACCGAGACCTCGGCCGCCATCACCGTGAACACGTTCACGCGCCACCGGGTGGGCACGGTGGGACCGCTGCTCGAAGAGATCGAGGTGCGGATCGCGCCGGACGGCGAGGTGCTGATCCGTGGCCCCGTAGTCATGAAGGGGTACTGGCAAAAGCCCAAGGAGACGGCGGAGGCGCTGCAAGACGGATGGCTCCACACCGGGGACATCGGATCCTTTGATCCCGACGGATTTCTCCTCATCACCGACCGCAAGAAGGACCTTCTCGTCACCTCCGGGGGTAAGAAGGTAGCGCCCCAGCCGATCGAGGCCGCGCTGAAGGCGTCGCCCCGGATCCAGGAAGCGCTGGTCCTGGGCGACGGCCAGAAGTACGTGGCGGCGTTGATCGTGGCCGCGCCCGGCGCGTCGCGCGAGGCCATCGCCGAGGACGTGGAGCGCCTGAATGGGACGCTGGCCCAGTTCGAGCGGATCAAGCGCTTCGAGCTGATCCCCGACGACATCTCGGTCGAGAAGGGACTGATGACTCCGTCGCTCAAGCTAAAGCGCAAGGCCGTCGTGGAACATCACCGGGAGGTGGTGGAACGGCTATTTCGGGGAGCGTGAGCTGATCCGTTCCTCCGCCGTTTTGTTTGGAGTCGCGGTGCTGTTGTGCGCCGCGCTCCCCTGCATCGCCCCCCCGCTAGCCCCCGAGGACATCCGCCTGGACGTGTCGCCCGCGGCAAAGGTGCTCGCGCTGTGGCCGCGCGACCCGCGGGCGACCCAGACGCCGCGGCGCGCGAGCGCCGTGAACCGGCGCGCCGCACTTCGCCTGGCATTGTCCGCTCCGTACCGCACTCTTCGCGCATTCTATGGAGAGCAGAACCGCTGCATTGCGACCGACGCCGAAGTGCAGCGCGCGCTCCTCTATCCCGACTCGATGGTCTGCGGCATCTCGCTGGATCCGGCATTTCGTGATCGCGCGGCGCTCGATTCGCTGGTGGCCGAAATTGCTTCACGCGAGCGCCCGCTGCGGGAGGTGATCGCGGCCCAGGCGGGGCGGTATCTCCCAGAAAGCGCAAGCTTGGATACGGTGCGTGTGTACGTTGTGCTCTCCAGCCGCTGGTCGTTCGACGCGATCACTATGTCCGAGGGCGGGCACGGCGAGCCCCTGGTCCTGGTGAACGCGACCGGGCTCTTGGACTACCCCGGGAACGCGCGGGAGCGCGTGAATGCGCTGGCGCACGTGCTGGCGCACGAGGCGTTCCACGCGGGCGTGCGGCAGATGGAGGGCGCGTCGCCCGGGTGGGCTGGCTACGGTCCGCGCGCGCGGTCAGCGAATGCGCACGTGGCGCGGGTGCTCCTGGACGAGGGCGTGGCGCACTACGTGGATTGGCGGTCGCGCGAAGGCTCCGACACGCTGTTCACGGCCAAGCCCGGCGCGCGTGAGAAACACGCGTTCTCGCAGCTCCAACTGGCCGCGAAGCGGCTCCGGGATCGCAGCGCCGACCGGGACGCACGGGCCGAGATCCTGCAGCTCGCCTCGACCGGTCCTCTGTGGAGCAAGTACGGCGCGATCAGCGGAATGTTCGCGGCCTGGCGGATCGAGTCGCGGCTGGGCGCCGACTCCCTGCGCGCCGCCGTGGTGCGCGGGCCGGTGGATTTTCTGCGCATGTACGGGTCGCTGGCCGCGGCGGACACCTCGCTGGGACGCGTGCCCGAGGAGTTTTCTGGCGGGAACTAGCCACTTCGAAGGACGCTGAGCTTCGGTTGGGCCCCGATTCGTGGGCCTTTCCCCACAAAGCGTGGCTGCGCTCGGCCACGCCCAGTAAACCCCTCGTGTACATCTACTTGAGCCCCCTGGCCTAGCTCGGCTGGTCCCCGCATGGGGGGATCGCGCCAGCCACTCCTCGCGCGTGCGTCACACGGCTCAATCGAGCCACTCCGCGGGGTTTGTCGTGCCCTCGCATCTAGCAACGCTTCTGCAAGTTACAGGTCCCGCCTCTGATTTCACCCATCTGCCTCCTAAGCCCTGTCACGGCACCCCGGTTGCGTTAGTGCAAGGCCAGAAGTGGGGGCCACGAAGGTGGCGAAATCAAGGAGGCTCAAATGGAACGGACCAGCGGAATCCAGAACTCGATGAAGAAGGCGGCGGCGGTGCTCTTCCTGACGGCCGCGATGGCCTCGACGGGCTGTGGTCAGAACGC
>JBKJXM010000165.1:0-4964 GCA_046716305.1 Candidatus Eiseniibacteriota bacterium | reverse complement strand
GTCACGGACCGACAGCATCGTGCTAAAGCCGACTTGCTGCGAATCCAGAGGATGTCGTGGAGTAAACGCACCATCGGGGGGCTTGACGCTCACTCCGGGTTGAATTCCTGAAAACGCTCGGGCGCGTATCGGGCGGCCAGGAGACCGGTCGCTTCCTCGAGGTTGATCTCCTGCACCAGCACGCCTTCCTGCCCATAGGGCAGGTACGCCTGGCACTGGCCTGAGGGGGTGATGAGGCTTGTCGCCGACTCTTGAAAGCGCAGCGCATAGTTGACGCTGGCAAAGTAGATCGTGTTCTCCATGCTGCGCATGATCATCGCCTTCTCGTAGTAAGGCCCGCCGGACGCGCCCCACTGAGTCAGACGGAGCCCTTCGCGGTTACTCCCGGTGTGTTGGGGATGGAATACGATCTTGGCGCCTCGCACCGCCGCCCATCGCACCGTCTCGGGGTAGCGCCAGCCCTCATGGCAGATCGCCACTCCGAACTTCAGCCCTTTGATCTCGAAAAGCTGCCGCGTACTTCCGGGCACATAGAACTGGTCCTCGGTGGGGTCTATCTGATTCTTGGTTTGGTAGCCCTGAATATGGCCGTGGGCATCAATGACACAGGCGACAATCTGCCGGCCCGCGTCCGTGAGCCTTTCCATCCCGAGGATCGTGGCGATCGCATACGTCTGCGCCCACTGCCTTGCAGCCTCCAGTGCCCGCTCCTGCTGCGCCTGATCATACGTCGGCACTTCAAAGTCCTGCCCCCGCAGGCCCGGAATGTAGGCTTCGGGGAAGCATACGATCTTCGCGCCTTGGGCCGCGGCTTCCGATAGGGACTGCTTGACCTTGTCTAGCCCCTCGTCAACGGACGAAGCGGCGCGCGGCGAGGCAAGAGCGATGATCAAGAGTCAGCTCCGGATCGTGGAGTCCTCGATCGCCGCCGCCCCGCGAGCCGCCGGTGGCGGTAGCACGACCGGTACCTCGATCTCGTCTCGAAGCGTTGGGATACCGCTCTGGGTCGCCTTAAGAAACTCGTCGAGGAATGAGTCGGCCTGCTCATTCCTAACCGCGGCTCTTCGCGGCATCCAATTGCGCTTGGGCCGCCGCGCTCCTCAGCCACTGCTCGCACTCCTCTGCCAGCTCGCGGACGATCTCCGCCGCGGGCTGGCGGCGCTTGACGCCTCCCACGGACTCGCCCGCCCAGTGGGGCATCGCGGCGATGTTGCCGCGTGTCGAGCGCCGGGGCGTGAAGGCGTGGAGACGGCGAATGGGGAACGTCTCCCCGGATTCCTCGTTCACTCCCTCGGCGATGATCTCGTCGGGGCACGCGATCGCCGCCTCGATGCTCGCCCGGAGGCAGCGGTGGGGCGCCGGCCAGTTGCCCGAGAACGTATTGGTGTAGACGCTGTCGGCGGCCTCGGCCCCGATGAGCGCGTCCACGTACAGGGGGTGCGCGCCGGCCTCGTCGGCCGCGACGAACCGCGTTCCCACGCGCACCGCGTCCGCGCCCGCGGCCAGGGCGGCCGCCATGGAGCGTCCGGAGCCGATCCCGCCCGCGGCCACGACGGGTACGGACACGGCAGCGAGCACCTGATCCAGCAGGGCCACGAGACTGATCTGCCCGCGCACGTGGCCGCCGGCCTCGACGCCCTGGGCGATCACCAGATCACATCCGGCGCCGGCCGCCGCGACCGCCTCCTCGCGCGAGCCAACCTGCCAGCTCGCCAGCGCTCCGCCTCGGTGGACCTCCGCGACCAGCGCCGGGTCCGGGTCGGCATAGAAGAACTCGACCAGGCGGGCTACCGAGGCGGCGGCAGCGACGCAGTCGCGCACCTCATCGGGATTCATGAAGTGCAGGACGAAATTCGCCCCGAAGGGCCCGGAGGCCAGCGCGCGCGCAGCGGTCAGATCCTTCACGACGTCTGCGGGAGGGAGGCCGTATACAGCCACCATCCCCAGTCCGCCAGCGTTGGAGACGGCTGCGGCCAGGCGTGGATTCGCGAGGCTGCCGATCGCGGCCTGCTGGATCGGTACGGAACAGCCGATAAGCTGGGTAAAGCGGGTGGTCAGCATGGAAGCCTCCGGGCCGCGAAACGGGGGCTGGGAGCGGGCATCTAAGGATGATAGGATCGTAATTCCATTGGAGCAGGAGGGCAACCATTTGGGGGCGAACGGATTCGACGGAGTAGTGAATCTAGGATCGCGCGCCGAGGTGCCGGAGGCCTCGTTAAACAACCGGCAAAACTCAGAAGCCAATAATAATTTGGCTCTCGCGGCTTAACTAGCCGCTTGCGCTTGTCCGGTCTGCGCCTGCCGAGCCGGAACGAGCGTCGTCAAGGTGGGCTGGCCCTCGAGATCCGCCTGAGTCGAGAGGGCGAGACAAAATCGGGATAGTGATTCCGTGACCTAGTCCGTTGGCGTCCGGGGTTGCGAAGCTGAGATAACGGACTACGCGCGTAGTGGTCCTATTGGATCTGCTTTCGGACGAGGGTTCAATTCCCTCCGCCTCCACCAACTTCAGGGGTGCACGCGACCGTGCGGTTGCGCTTGAGCCTCGCCGTCATCGTGGCCGGTGTCCTGGGAGCCCACGCTCCCGGGGCGTCGGCCTTGACGTTTACGCGCCATCCCTGGCTGAACATTCAGACCACCACCTCCATTCTGATCGCCTGGCAGACCGACCTGGTCGGGTCGAGCCGCGTTCTTTACGGACCTGAGCCGGTGGATTGGGACAACCCGAGCGAGGCGACGCAGTCCGGCGACGTCATCAATCACGCCGTTTCGCTGACTGGGCTGTCGCCCGGAACGACCTATCGCTACAAGGTGGTCTCCAATGCCGACACGCTGGACGCGGGCACGTTTCGCACGGCGCCCGACGTGGACGGTCCGTACCGGTTCCTGGCGTTCGGGGACGTTGGCACCGCGACACCCCAGCAGCGCCTCATCGCCGCGCGGGTCGATACCCTGAACGCGGACTTCGCCATCCTGACCGGCGACATCATCTACGAGAGCGGCGAGCCGTGGAACTTCACTCCGTACTACTTCGACATCTACCGCCCGACCCTGAAGCGCATCCCGTTCTATCCCTCCCTCGGGAACCACGACAGGTACTACGATGGCGGCATCTCGTATGTGAATACGTTCCACCTCCCCACCAACTTCCCGACGGCTCCGGAGCGTTGCTATTCGTTCGACTATGGGAACGCGCATTTCGTCGCGATCGAGCTGACCTTCGAGAACAACGCGCCCGATCCCATCATGACCGCGTGGCTGGACGCCGATCTGGCGGCCTCGACGAAGAAATGGAAGTTCGTATTCTTCCACGTGCCGATGTACTCCAACGAGGGGTCTCACGGCGGGGACGCGATCATCGCGGCCGGTCTCGATCCGATTTTCCAGGCGCGCGGCGTGGACATGGTCTTCCAGGGGCATAACCACTTCTATACACGGACGTACCCCATCGCTTCGGGGACGGCCGTGGACCAGGCGCAGGACCCGAACTACATGAATCCCGCGGGGCCGATCTATATCGTGACGGGGGGGGCCGGACGTGCTCTCCGCACGCTCACGACGATGGGCCCGCACGAGGTCGTGTCTCAGAGCCGCTTTCACACGACGGTGGTCGACCTGGACGGGGATTCGCTGAGGCTCCAGGCCGTGGGGATAGACGGAACTGTCTTCGACACGGTGACGCTCAGAAAGAGCACGCCGACCGCGATCGAGGTGGCCGCGTTCACCGCGGCGGCGGATCCCGACGGGGTGCGGCTCCGCTGGCAGGCGGCCGGAACGGCCTCGGGCCCGGTCTTTTTCAACGTCTACCGCGCTCCCGCAGGGAGCGAGGACGGGGCGCGGTTGAACGCCGCGTCGCTCTCGGGCGGGCCTCATTTCAGCTATCTCGACCGGACCGCGACCTCCGGGACTACCTACCGCTATCGCCTGGGACTCATCGAATCGGGAGTGGAGCGCTTGACGGGATGGATCGAGGGCACCGCGGGGAGGACACTCCGCTTCTCTCTCGGCCGCCCGCGGCCCAATCCCGCGGGGGGCGCGGCGCAGATCACGTTCACCTTGTCGCGGTCGTCGGCGACGAAGGTGCGGAGCGTGGACGTGAGCGGCCGCGCCGTGCGGACGATCGACCTGGGGACGATGCCGCCGGGGCAGCACCGGATCCACTGGGACGGCCGAGACGATCGCGGAAGGGCAGTCTCGTCTCGGCGCTACTTCGTCGTGCTGCGGGCGGAGGAAGACGAGGCGCGGATGCCGCTCACGATCGTCCGGTAGCCCGCGGTCAGCAGCATCGCGTTCCGCGACGGATCGCGCACCAGATACCCGTCATCGGCAGCCTCCACTTCGACCCCCGCTTCCCGCACCCGCGCCGCCGTACGGTTCCGCTCCTCGTCGCTCGTGTGACGGATCTCGAACCATCGCAGTCCGGCTGATCCGAGCGGCGGCGGCGGAGCGCCGACGCCTGCCCACGTGTTGAACCCGATGTGGTGATGGTACCCGCCCGCCGCCACGAAGACCGCCTCCCCCCCGTAGCGCGCCATGACCGAAAGGCCCAGCACACTCACGTAGAAGTGTTCCGCCGCGGCCAGATCGGCGACGTGGAGATGGACGTGGCCGACGCGGGTGTCCTCGGGCGCGGGGGGGACGGGCGAGCCGGGCGGCAGCTCGCGCTGCAGCCCCTCCATGTCCAGAGGCTCGGTCACCAGCCGCACCGACCCGGAGGCGTCGCGCGGCCACTCTTCGCGCGGCCGGTCGCGATAGATCTCGATCCCGTTCCCGTCGGGGTCGGCCAGGTAGATGGCCTCGCTCACGCCGTGGTCCGACGCGCCGCCCAGCCGCGCGCCGGAGCCGGCCACGCGCAGAATCGCCCGGGCGAGGTCGGCGCGGCTGGGGACGAGGATCGCGAAATGGAAGAGCCCGGTCGCACGCGCGGCGCGCCGCGCGCCGGGAGACTCCACAAGGCCGATCAGATC
>JBKJXM010000164.1:0-3318 GCA_046716305.1 Candidatus Eiseniibacteriota bacterium | reverse complement strand
GATGCGGAGCCCGCGCTCAAGAAGGCCGGGGGGGCGCTCAAGGTGGCGATCGTCATGCGCCGCGCGAAGATCACCCGCTCCGAGGCGGAGCGGCGTCTCAAGAGGTCCCAGGGATGGGTACGCAAGGCCATCGCGGGCTGAGCGCCGGCTGGCGGTGGCGGCCGTTGCTCCGGGGTCTCACCCGGAGCACGCTCGCCGCGGCCCTTCTGACCGCGGCAGCGCTCTCCGGCACTGGCTGCGGCAAGCGCGGCTCGGGTAAGACCACCGTCGTCTTCTGGCAATTCTCCCCGCTCGCCACCGTCCAGCCCGTGCTGGATCGCTTCCGCGCCGAAAATCCCACGCTCGACGTGCAAGTCGAGCAGCTCACCTGGCAAAGCGGCCGCGAGAAGATCGTCGCGGCTGTCGCCGCGGGTCGCCCGCCTGACCTCTGCGAGCTGGGCTCCACGTTCCTACCGGGGCTCGTCGCGGACAGCACTCTCATCGACCTCACCGACAGCACTGCGGATCTCCGATCGGCGCTGGTGGGATGGGACGGCGTCTCCTACCGAGGGCGCGCGTACGCGATCCCCTGGATGCTCGGGACGCGCGCGCTCTACGTGCACGACGATCTCTTCCGCCGCGCCGGGCTCGATCCGGCGCGCCCGCCCGCCACCTGGACGGAGTTGCGCGACGCGGCACGCCGGATCACCGAGCGCGTCCCCGACGCGAAGGGATTCGGGATGAACGCGGGGGAGCGGGAGATCCTCATCAAGAAGTTCATGCCGTTCGCGTGGGGGAATGGCGGCGACATCCTCGACTCCACGCTGACGCGGTCCGTCTTCAACTCGCCGCAGAATCTCGAGGCGCTCCGTTTCTATCTCTCCCTCAAGCCCTACTCGCTCCTCGAGCGCCAGGAGATGCACGAGCAGGCGTTCGCCAAGGGGCGCCTGGGGATCATCATCTCGGGTCCGTGGCTCCTCCGGACGCTCCCCAAGACCGCGCCCGATGCCCACTACCAAGCTGTCCTGATGCCGCGCCCGGCGCCCGGACGAGGGAAGCCCGCCAGCTTCGCGGGGGCCGAAGTGCTCGGCATCTTCCGCGGATCGAAGCATCGCGCCGAGGCCATGCGCCTCGCCCGCTTTCTGGTGCGGCCCGAGAACACGATGCCGATCTTCCTCGCGACGGGGAACGCGTTCCCGGCCGCCGCCAGCGCGGCCGCCGACTCCTACTTCGCCACGCATCCGATGGACGGAGTCTTCCTGGAGCAGCTCCGCTACGCCGTGTCGCCGCCGCTCCATCCGAAGTGGGTCGAGATCGAGGAGATCGTGAACGGAGCGCTGGAACAGGCGATCTACGGCACGAGGACGCCGGAGCAGGCGCTGGCCGAAGCCGACGCGCGCATCACGCAGGTGCTCTCGCGCACGCCATGAGGGCGGGGCGCCCGTCCGCCGGCCTCCTCCCCTGGGGCATCTGCTTCGCGCTCTTCGGTCTCTTCCCGCTGCTCTACGCGCTCGCCCTCTCGTTCCAGCAGATGAATCCGCTCCGGCCCGATGCCTCCCACTTCGTCGGGTTCGACAATTACGCGCGCGCTCTCGGATCGCCGTCCTTCTGGCACGCGCTCCGGACCACGGTCATTTTCGTCGTGGGGACCCTTCCGGTGACGCTGGTGCTCGCCTATGGCGTGGCCGCGCTGCTGGCGCGAATCCGCCGCGCGCAGTCATTTTTCCGGGCGGCCATCTTCTTTCCGGCCACGCTCTCCATGGTCGTCATCGCGCTCGTCTTCAAATCGCTCTACGCGGAAGACGGCTTGTTGAACGGGTGGCTCGCCTCGGCCGGGCTCGAGCGCGTGCATTGGCTTCAAGACCCGCGCCTCGCGCTCCCCTCCATCATGCTCATGGACATCTGGGCGAGCGTCGGCTACTACGCGATCCTCATCCTGGCCGGCCGGAAGACGCTGCCCGTGGAGCAGTTCGAGGCCGCGCGGCTGGAGGGGCTGACCGCGTGGCAGGTGGAGCGGAGCATCGTGTTCCCGCACTTGAGGCCCGTGATTCTCTTCGTCGTGCTCCTCAACACCATCCGGTCGTTCCAGATCTTCATCGAGGTGTTCGTCCTCACGCGGGGCGGCCCCCTCGAGAGCACGCTGACGCTTGTCTACTACCTCTACGAGCGCGCGTTCTACCACTTCGAGATGGGGTACGCGTGCGCCATCGCCTATCTGCTCCTCGCGCTCGTGGGCATCGTGCTCCTGGTCCAACGTCGCGTGCTGCGCTCCTCTGAGGCCGCGGCGTGAGAAGCGCGGCAGCGGCGTGAGGCTGGCCCGGCTCTGGCCCTATGCGGCGCTCTCGGCGATCGCGCTTCTTTCGCTCGCGCCGCTTCTCTACATGGCCCGCGTCTCGCTGGGGCAGGGGAGCGACCTTCCGATATCGCCCGGCGACTGGTTGGGGCGTCCGTTCACGCTGGACCACTATCGCTCGCTCTGGACGGGTGGCCCGATGGGGCGCTTCGCGATCAACTCCGCGATCGTTTCCTGCGCCGCGCTTCCGCTTCAGCTTCTTCTGGCCGCGGCTGCGGGGCACGCTTTGGCCCGCTCGCGCTTCATCGGCAAGCGCGCGACGCTCGCGCTGGCGACCGCGTTCCTGATCCTCCCGCGCCAGGTCACGCTGGTGCCGCTCTACCTGATCATGGCGAAGCTGGGGCTGCTTGACACGTACCCCGCGCTGATCCTGCCGCACCTGGCCGACCCGTTCGGCGTTCTCTTCATGTCGCACTACTACCAGACCATGTCGGCCGAGCTGGAGGATGCGGCGCGCACTGACGGGCTCTCCGGCGGTACGATCTTTCGCCGGATCATCCTGCCGCTCTCGGGGCCTGGCCTCGCGGTGGTCGGCGTGAACGGATTCCTGACCACCTGGAACGCGTTCCTGCATCCTCTGGTGCTCACCACGTCCGAGTCGATGCGCACGCTACCGGTGGGCCTCGCGCTCTTCGCACAGTCGGAGTACGCGGTGGATTGGGGTGCGCTATTGGCGGGCTCCACGGTGGCGACGATACCGGTGCTCGTCGCGTTCGCGCTCTTCCAGCGCCAGATCGTGGAAGGCGTGCTGCAGGGAAGCGGACGATGACGGCGGGGATGATGCGGGCGATCGGGCTGATGAGCGGGACCTCGGCGGACGGGATGGACGCCGCCGCGGTGCTGGTGGAGGGCGGCGACGCTCCGCGGCGGGCGACTAAGCTCCTCGCGCTCCGCTCCGTGGCGTTCGACGACGCGCTCCGAGGCGAGATCCTCCAGGCGCAGGAGGGCAACCTTCCGATGCGCCGGCTGCTCGCGCTGGGCGTGGC
>JBKJXM010000163.1:0-6313 GCA_046716305.1 Candidatus Eiseniibacteriota bacterium | reverse complement strand
CGGGGCCGCCGGCCGCCCCTTCCGGCGCCACCGCGGCCGCGATCGTGGTCGTCGTGCGCCGCAGGCGGTCCATGACGCAGGCGCGGTCCAGGACCGAAGCGACGTTTTCCGCGAAGAGCAGGCCGATGTCGCGGTGCTCCAGGCGGAACGGCTCGGCGCGCACCGCCCGGCAGACCTGCATCACCGCGAGGGTGCGGGTCTCGAGCGCGATCGGGAGGATGAGCACCGACCCCGCCTCGGGGTGCGACGCGAAGAATTCCCCGAAGCGGGCGCCCGGCTCCCGCGATTGCATCATGATCGGCTCGCGGTGCCGCGCGGCCCAGCCCACGGCGCCCTCGCCCAGTCTCACCTCCGGCTCCGGGTCGCGCGGAGCGAGCCCGAACGACCCTTTGACCGACAGCGTCTTCGTGTCCGGGTCGTACAGGAAGAGGGAGACGTCGTGCGAGTGGAGTGTGGAAGCGACCCGCCGCACCGTGATCTCGAGGATCGTCTCCAGCGGCAGCTCCATGTGGAGGCTGTTCCCAAGCTGGAAGAGCGAGGTCAGCTCGGCCAGCCGCCCGCGCGACTGCTCCAGCTCCATCTGGTCCTGGAGCATCCGGTCGCGCAGGTGATTGATCGAGGACTGCTGGGAGATCATGTAGAGGCAGAAGAGGGTCGTGAGCCCGATCAGCCCGACCAGGAGAACCCAGCCGCCTCCCACCGGCAGGTTGTCGCCCAGGAACCCCGACTTGAGGAGCGCCAGGTAGAGCGAGGGGATGGTCGCGCTGAAGGCCAGGATGAGGAAGATCGAGAGCCCGAGAATGCTCCAGGTGCGGCGGTCGATCTGTCGCTGGGCGTTCTCGGACGAGCGTTGGGCCATGGCGGCCGGTTCCCCCCTTGGATAGTCAGCGTTACCGGCGATTTATCGGCAGACGGGGACCGATTCTGGAGCCCAAAGGCCGCGGGGCGTTCCCCCTTTCCCCAAGGGGACTTGACGGTTACAGTGGCGGCTCCATGAGCGTTCTCAAGAGCCACGTCAAGACCTCGAGCGACGAGTTTCAGAAGAACCGAAAGCACCACGAGCGGCTCGTGGCCGACTTGGGGAAGCGCCTCGAGGCCGTGAAGCGCGGCGGCTCGGAGCAGGCGGTCGCCCTCCACAGGAGCCGCGGGAAGCTTCTCGCCCGCGAGCGCATCGAGCGGCTGCTCGACCCCGACACCCCCTTCCTCGAGCTCTCGGCCCTGGCCGCGGGCGGTCTGTACGGCGACGAGGTCCCCTCGGCGGGAATCGTCACGGGGATTGGCGTGGTCTCCGGGCGCGAATGCGTCATCGTGGCGAACGACGCGACGGTGAAGGGCGGCACCTACTACCCGATCACCATCAAGAAGCACATCCGCGCGCAGGAAATCGCCAGGGAGAACCGTCTCCCCGCGATCTACCTCGTCGACTCGGGCGGGGTCTTCCTGCCGATGCAGGCCGAAGTCTTCCCCGACCAGGAGCACTTCGGCCGCATATTCTATAACCAGGCGGTCAAGTACGCCGCGGGCATCCCGCAGCTCGCCGGGGTCCTCGGCATGTGCACGGCCGGCGGCGCCTACGTTCCCGCCATGTCGGACGAGAACGTGATCGTGAAAGGTACCGGGACCATCTACCTCGCGGGGCCGCCGCTCGTGAAGGCGGCGACGGGGGAGGAGGTCACGCCCGAGGACCTGGGAGGCGCGGAAGTGCACTCGCGGCAGAGCGGCGTCACCGACCACATGGCGGCGAACGAGGAGGAGGCGCTCCAGATTCTGCGCGAGGCGATGGAGCGGCTCAATACCGTCAAGCGGGTGACGCTGGACGTCGCCGAGCCGGAAGACCCCCTCTATCCCACCGAGGAGATCTACGGCGTGCTGCCCCCCGACACGAGGCAGCCCTACGACGTCCGCGAGGTGCTGGCGCGCCTTCTCGACGGGAGCCGGCTGCACGAGTTCAAGCGGGAGTACGGACCCACCTTGGTGTGCGGCTTCGGGCGGTGGCTGGGCTACCCGGTGGGCATCGTCGCGAACAACGGCGTGCTCTTCTCCGAGAGCGCCTTGAAGGGAGCGCACTTCGTGGAGCTGTGCTCGCAGCGTCGGATCCCGCTGGTCTTCCTGCAGAACATCACCGGGTTCATGGTGGGGAAGCGCTACGAGGCGGGCGGGATCGCTAAGGACGGGGCGAAGATGGTGCAGGCGGTGGCCACCGCCAAGGTGCCGCGGATCACGGTGCTGATCGGCGCGTCGCACGGGGCCGGGAATTACGCGATGTCGGGGCGCGGCTATCGCCCGCGCTTCCTCTTTGCCTGGCCCAACTCGCGGATCTCGGTCATGGGCGCCGAGCAGGCGGCCTCGGTGCTGGTGCAGGTGAAGCGGGACCAGCTCCAGCGCGAGGGGAAAACGCTGAGCGATGCCGAGGCCGCGGCGATTGCCGACCCCGTGCTCGAGAAATACGAGCGGGAGGGGAGCCCCTACTACGCGACCGCGCACCTCTGGGACGACGGGGTGATCGCCCCGGCCGACACACGCGCCGTGGTGGGCCTGGCCCTCTCGGCCGCGCTCAACGCCCCGGTCGTGCGCGGACCGGCGCCGGTGTTCCGGATGTGATGGAAGACAAGCCCCGCGTACGCCTCGACGTGGAGAGCACCGCCGCGCGGCTCACGCTGACGCGTCCGGAGGTGCGGAACGCGTTCGACGACGCCCTCATCGCCGAACTCTCGTCCGCTCTGCTCGTCGTGCGCGGCGCGGTCGAGACGGACCCCGATACGGCTCCTCGGGTCCTGGTCCTGACCGGCGAGGGAACGTCCTTCTGCGCCGGCGCCGACATGAACTGGATGCGCCGGAGCGCCGCGATGTCGCGCGACGAGAACGAGGCGGACGCGGCGCGATTCGCGCGGATGATGCGCGCGCTGGACGAGCTTCCCGTGCCCACGATCGCGCGCGTGAACGGGACCTGCCTGGGCGGGGGCATGGGCCTCATCGCCTGCTGCGACGTGGTCATCGCGGACGAGGGCGCGGACTTCGGGTTCACCGAGGTGCGCCTCGGGATCGCGCCCGCGGTTATCTCCTCCTTCGTGCTCCCCAAGATCGGCGCCGCGGCCGCGCGCCGGTGGTTTCTCACCGGGGAGATCTTCAAGGCCGACGCGGCCCACGCGATGGGGCTGGTGCACGAGGTCGTCGCGGCGTCCGAGCTGGACCTGGCCGTGGCCCGGATCACGGCCGCGATCGCGGGGAACGGACCGCGCGCGGTCGCGGCCGCCAAGCGCCTGATCCGCGAGAACATGGCCCACACCAGGGACGGCGCGCTCGAGAATTCGGTGAAGGCCATCGCCGCGCTCCGGACCTCGCCCGAGGGGCAGGAGGGGCTCGGGGCGTTTCTGGAGAAGCGCCGCCCCGCCTGGAAGAAGTGACGGCCCGGGCCGACCTCGCGCGGGGCGGGGCTTCGATACCAACGCCCGCCGCGGCCCGGTTCCGGAAGGTGCTCGTCGCGAACCGCGGCGAGATCGCGGTCCGGATCTGCCGCACGCTCCGCGAGATGGGAATCCCATCCGTCACGGTTTACTCCGACGCGGATCGGGGCGCGCCGCACGCTGCAGCGGGCGACCAGGCGGTGCGGATCGGGCCGGCCGCGCCGGCCGAGTCCTACCTGAACGCCGCGGCCCTCCTCGACGCCGCGCGCGCCGCCTGCGCCGACGCGATCCACCCCGGATACGGCTTCCTCTCCCAGAGCGCCGCCTTCGCGCGCGCGTGCCGCGAGGCGGGGGTCACGTTCATCGGTCCGTCCGCGGAGAGCATGGAGCGCCTCGGCAACAAGGTCGCGGCGCGCCGCGCGGCCGAGCGGGCCGGCGTGCCGATCGTGCCCGGGGTCGAGGGGATCGAGGACGCCGCGCGCGCCGTGGTCGAGGCGGGACGAATCGGGTATCCCGTCCTCCTGAAGGCCGCGGGCGGCGGCGGGGGACGCGGCATGCGGCGCGTCGACGCTCCGGCCGAGCTTCCCGCGGCGCTCGAGAGCGCGCGGCGCGAGGCGGGCGCCGCCTTCGGGGACGAACGGCTGTTCCTCGAGAAGCTGGTCGAGCCGGCCCGCCACGTGGAGATTCAGATTCTCGGGGACGGGAAGGACGCGGTCGCGCTGGGAGAGCGCGAGTGCAGCCTCCAGCGCCGCTATCAAAAGGTCATCGAGGAGTCCCCTTCGACCGCGGCGAGCGGGCCTCTGCGTCGCGCCATGGAAGAAGCGGCGGTGCGGCTCGCCCGCGACGCGGCGTATTCCGGCGCCGCCACCGTGGAGTTCTTGCTCGGCCCCGACGACGCCTTCTACTTCCTCGAGGTGAACACGAGACTCCAGGTGGAGCATCCGGTCACCGAGATGCGGTTTGGGATCGACCTGGTGCGCGCCCAGGTCGAGATCGCCGCGGGCGGCCCGCTGCCGCGCCCGGCGGCGCCCCACGGCCACGCCATCGAAGCGCGCCTGAACGCCGAGGATCCCTACCGCGGGTTTCTCCCGCAGACGGGAAAGCTGATCCTCCTCCGGTGGGGAGCCGGGGAAGGGATCCGCGTGGACGCCGGGATCGCCGAGGGGCAGTCGATCCACGCGCACTACGATTCGCTCCTCGCCAAGGTGATCGCGCATGGAGCCACGCGCGAGGAAGCCCGGGAGCGCCTCCTCGGAGCGCTCCGCGAGACGGCGCTCCTCGGCGTGGTCACGAACCAGGGTTTTCTTCTCGATCTTCTGGAGGACGAGGCGTTCCGGACAGGCGCCACCTTCACGCGCACCATCGAGTCGCGGAGCTGGGCGCCTCCCGGCCCCGCGCCCGACGAGGCCGTGCTCGCCGCCGCCATCGCCTTCGTCGCTCCCTTTCGGGCGGCGGGCGTGGGGCGCGACGACGCCGACCGCTACTCCCCCTGGCGGCTCCTGGGGGCGTGGGGCCGGTCCGCGGGGCGGGCGGCGTGAGCCGGGAGATCGCGCTCCGCCAGGGAGGGGTTCCCATCGCGGGCCGCCTGACCTGGCAGAGCGGCGCCGCGGTGCTCGAGTGGGACGGGCGCCGGCTGGAGGCGGCCATCGAGCGCGAGGGCCCGTGGATCGAGATCCGGAGCGGGGATCGCGTCGCGCGCGCCGCGGCCGTCCGGGACGGCGCGGGGATCTGGGTCGCCCTGGAGGGTCGGGTCTACCTCTTCGAGGTGGAGCACCGCCACGCCGCGGCCCGCGATGCGGACGAAGCTTCGGGTGACGTGCGCGCTCCAATGACGGGGCGGGTAGCCGCGGTGGAGACGGCCGCGGGGGCGCGCGTCGCGGAAGGGGACCTGCTCCTGACGATCGAGGCGATGAAGATGGAGTTCAAGGTGGCGGCGCCCTCCGCCGGAGTCGTCGAGCTTCTCTGCGAAGCCGGGGACCGGGTGGAGCTGGGGCAGCTCCTCGCGCGGGTCGCGCCCAACTCCCAATGAACGTGCGCATCGTGGAGGTGGGGCCGCGCGACGGACTGCAGAACGAGAGCCGGCCCGTGCCCACCGAGGCCAAGGTCGCCTTCGTGGACGCGCTCTCCGAAGCGGGCTACGACGAGATCGAGGTGACCGCGTTCGTCTCCCCCAAGTGGATCCCGCAGCTCGCCGACGCCGACGAGGTGATGACGAAGATCCGCCGCCGGGAAGGCGTCCGCTACTCGGCTCTCGTCCCGAACGAGCAGGGATTTCAGCGCGCGCTCGCGGCCCGCGCGGGGAAGATCGCGGTCTTCACCGCCGCGTCCGAGACGTTCAACCGGAAGAACATCAACGCCACCATCGACGAGTCGATCGAGCGCTTCCGTCCCGTGGTCGCGGGCGCGCTCGCCGCGCGGCTCCCCGTCCGGGGGTACGTCTCGACGGCGTTCTGGTGTCCCTTCGAAGGAAAGATTGCGCCGGCCGCAGTGGTCTCGGTGGTGAGGAAGCTCCTCGACCTGGGCGTCGAGGAGATCTCGATCGGAGACACCATCGGCAAGGCGGTCCCGGTGGACGTGCACGCGCTCTTGGACCTTCTGCTCGACGCGGCGCCGCAGGACGCCCTGGCCGTGCATTTCCACGACACGTACGGCACCGCCATCGCCAACGCGCTCACCGCCTACGAGCGCGGGGTCACGATCTTCGACGCCTCGGCCGGCGGCGTGGGCGGGTGCCCCTACGCGCCCGGAGCCTCGGGGAACGTCGCGACCGAGGACCTGCTCTGGGCGCTGCGAAGCTCGGGCGCGACCGTCGCGGTCGACCTGGATCGCGTGCGGGCCGCTTCCGACCTGCTGGCCGCCGCGCTCGGCCGCCCCCTCCGCTCGCGCGTCCGCGAGGCGCTGGGCGGGGC
>JBKJXM010000162.1:0-16385 GCA_046716305.1 Candidatus Eiseniibacteriota bacterium | reverse complement strand
CGCGGCGGCTGGTGGCGCGCTCCCTCGCGGAGCGCGGCGCCGAGAAGGAGGAGCGCGGCCGACCCCGCGATCGCTGCCGCGCCCGGGACGCCCCGGAGCGGCCACGGCGCGACAGCGCCCGCCCCCCACTGGTTCACGGCGAGGAGCAGGAGACCCGAGGCGTCGAGCGCGCCCGCGGCGCCGTCACGCACGAAGGGGACGCGCAGGATCTCGGCGGCCAGGAACAGGAAGGACTCCGCCATGAAGATGCCGCAGAGCGGGACCACCGCGACGTTCAGGAAGAACGACGCGGCGGGGAGCGCGCCGAAGAGCTTCGCCGCGATCCCCGCGGTGCCGCTGGTGGCGCCGGCGCTCTGGAGCGCGATCGCCCCCGCGCCGCGGAGCATGCGCTGCGCCCGGCGGACAACGACCGGGCCCTTGTCCCCGTCGTCGCCACCCAGCCCTCCAGCCGCGAGGAGTCCCAGCACCGCGGCGAAGGAGAGCTGGAAGCCGGGATCGTGCACCGAGCGCGGGTCCACGAGATGAAGCCCGAGTCCCGCCAGCCCCCACGCTGCGAATGGACGCACCTCGCGCCCCGCGGCGCGGCCGCCGCGGACGGCGGTCCAGAGGAGTGCGGCGCGCAGGGCCGACGCCGGAGCGCCGACCAGGAGCGTGTAGCCCCACACCGCAGCCAGCTCCACGCCGAGCGAGGGCACGAGGGACAGACGCATGGCCGCGGCGAGGAGGGCCGCGAATCCGCCCAGGATGCAGACGTGGAGGCCCGAGATCGAGAGGATGTGAATCGTGCCGCCGTCGCGGAAGTCGTCGCGCGTGGCCGGCGCGATCATCGACCGGTCGCCCAGGATCATGCCGCGGGCGAGGGCCGCGACCGGCGGCGCGAGCGACGCGTCGAAGGCGCGCGCGATGCGATCGCGCCAGACCCACGTGGCCGCCGCGCCCCGCTCGGCGGGATCGGCCGCGGCCTCGACCCCGAGCGGATCGGCCTCCACGGTCCCCGCCACGCCGAGCCGCTCCATCCAGCGCCCCGGTGCCTCGGTGCCGGGATTGCGCGCGTCCTCGGGCGGGCGATAAGTCCCCGTGACGGCCAGGCAGAGCCCGGGGAACGCCCATCGCGGCACTCCCGCCTCGTCCCCGAAGCGGAGGGCGACGCGCGCGCGACAGGTCACCGACTGCGTTCCCACCGACACACGCCGCGCCTCGAACAGGATGGTCGAGGGGCGCGCCTCGAGCGCGGTGGTGTCGAGCACGCGCCCCTCGATCCGGACGCGGACGGGGCGCGGATGCACTGGAAGCGGACGCGACGCGGCATCGGCCCCGGAGCCGAGCGCCGCTCCGGCGGCCAGGAGCGCGAGCGTGCTCAGCGCGGTCTCGACGCTCTGAAACGGGGCGCGCCGCGGTCCGGGCGCGCGGCGACTCCCGAAAACCGCGGCCAACAGCGACGCCCCGCCCAGCGCCAGCGACGCGCCGAGAGCGGCACCATGAATCTGGGCCGGCACGCTCCACTGCCACGCGAGCGCGTGCCCCGCGACGACCAGCGCCCAGAGGAGCGCGGGTGCGGGCAGATGGACGGATGCGAGGGGCGGGCGCACGGGCCCTCCGCTCACGGGGAGGTGGATGCGGGGAGGCGCGCGGCGGGGGGCCGCGGGACGTCAGGGACGAACGGGGATGGTGGCGATCTCGGAGTAGAACTCGCGGCCGTCGGTGCCGGACGCCTTGAAGTAGACGCGGACGCGGTTCGCGCGATTCTGCAGCACCTCAACGGGAACGAGCGTCGCGAAGACGCGGTCCCCTCCTTCGAGCTGGGTCATGCGGCGTCCCTGAAACGAGCCTTCCGGCGCGGCGGCGTAGAGCCACACCGCGATGGATGGATCCCACTCCCCTTCCGGCAGCGTGACCATGACGGGAAGAGGATTCGATATCGAGATCGACGCGGGCGGCGTGAACCGGAGCGGCTGCTCGGAGCGCGCGCCGAACTCCGCGGTCACGTAGTGGTCGCCCCCGGCCTTCACGTCCACGACCGTGACCTGCGCCGGGAATCCGCGCCGCACCACGCGCGCGCTGTGCGCCCCCGGCTTGAGCGAGACCGTCAGCGGCGTGGCCCCGCGCGCGACCCCGTCGATCCAGATGGGATCGCCTCGCCCCGGCTCGAAGCCGGCGTCGGTCAGGAGCGCCGACCGGAGCGTGAGCCTCCCGGTCTCCGGCGGTGGGCCCGCGTTCCCGATCGCCTCGGTCGGGGCGTCGCGCAGCACGTCGATCTCCTGCGTGGTGCTGCCCGACCCCGGACCGCTGAAGCGCACCAGATGGCGCCCCACGACGACCCGGTTCAGCGTGAGGGGCGTGGTCCCCGCGTACGCGCCGTCCACGTAGACGTCGAGCGTGCGCGACGGTTCCGAGGAGCGCAGAGAAACCGAGCCGTAGATGGCCGGATGGACGGCGAGCCTCTCGCCGCCCGTCACCTCCAGCGTGTCGCGCCAGACTCCGGCGGAGCCCCAGTCCAGTTCGATCGTGTGCGCGCCGGCCTCGAGCGCGACGGAAGCGAGCGGCGTCTTCCCCGCGAGCCGCTTTCCGTCCACGCGCACCACGGCGCCGGGGGGATCGGAGAAGAAGTCGACGACTCCCGTGGCGACGGCCGGAGAAGGGGTGGGACCGCGATGCGCTTTCTCCCCCAGGATGCCGGGGAGAATCGCCCGAACCAGGAGGGCCAGCGCGATGATCGCGAGCGCCCCTCCCACCCAGAGCGCGAGGGGCTCGTACCAGGGGGGCGCGTCCTCGATTTGCGCGAGCGCCCGCGGCCGACGCCGCGCGGCTTCCGCCGCCGCGGTCTCGGCGGCCGTGGCGTCGACGGCTTCCTCGCGCGCGGCCTCATCCTCCAGGATCGCCTCGGACGGCTCCGAGGATTCGTACCCGATCACCGCGCCCGGAACTCCGGACGGCATCCCCTCCACTTCGCGCAGGAATTCCGGCGCGCCGTAGCGGTCGTCATCGTGGGCGCGATCGTCGTCGTGCGCGCGTTCGTCGTGCGAATCCGGCTCGGCGCGAGGAGCATCCTCCTCGGCGATCGAGGCCGATCCGTTCACGGCCCGCGCGTCGTCCTCATGACCCTCTACTTCCTGCAGCTCATGCTCGGGGAGGAGTGGGCTCAATTCGAGAACGCGCTCCTCGTCGTGCTCGGGCTCGTGCGCCGCTTCCTCTCGGGGCGCGCGCCATAGCGCTTCGGCGCGGTCCGGGAGCGACGCGTCCTCGTCCCCTTCGAGCACGCGGATCGCGACGCGGCCGCGGTCCGTCGATCCTTCCACTCCTGCTCGGAGAAGCTCGGCGCCGTCGCGGGCGGAGGTGAGATCGCGCACCAGGACCGCCAGCTCCCCCTCTTTCAGGTGTCGCGTGGAGGCCACATAGAGGTCTCCCGGTCGCGGCCTCAGGGGCACCACGTCGATGCGCACCTGCGGCTCCGAGCCGAGGGCCCCCCGCGGCGGGAGGGCTTCCGTGGACCCGTCCCCGTTGCGTCTCAACCGCGACAGGAGCCCGTCGCGGAACCGAAAACAGGCGCAATCTCCCGCCGATATCAGGACCCCGTCCCCTCCGTGGAAGAGCGCGACCAGGACCGACACCCATGCGCGGTCCCGGGGCGGGCGGCGCACCAGCTCGGCGTGCAGGGATCTCAGGGCGGTGATCACCCGCCGAAGGGGCGGCTCCCCCACATCGCCCGACCCGGGCGATCCTGGGGTCCCGGAGGACCCTATAGACCCCCCCGGAGACCCGGACAGGCCCGAGGCCGGCAGGAGGGCCACGGAGAGCTTCTCCTTCACCCAGATGGTCGGATCGATCACATCGGTGAGCGAAGTCGCCCCACGGGCCACCAGGGCGAAGCCCCGATCCACGTCCAGGTGCGCCAGGGCGCCCTCGTGGTCGGGGCTCCGCAGGAGGCCCGCGACTCGAAGCTGAGTACTAAGTTCGGCGTTCATTGAACCCGCACAATATCGGTCGCATCCGAATGCTGTCAACCAACCCATTTCCCTGTTGCTGGCACGTAGGTTGCAGCATCTAAGGGATGTAAGGCTCCACATCCGAAAGACCGAGGTTAAGAGCTGGGATTCGGCACGGCCGGGCGATTGCAGCTTGCAATCTGCACGGGAGGCCTCTAGTGTGCCTGCGTCCCTGCCGGTAATACATTTGACCCTCGGTAATTTGTTGACCAACGATCGGACGGCTCCAGCAACGTGGCCTCGAGTCCGGTCGAAACCCTACGGGAGGCCCCGTTGATGCGCCTTACCTCCAAGCTTCTCCTCACGGCTTCACTGCTCCTCGCCATCGCGGGATCGCCCGCTCGCGCCAGCATGCTCGGCCCCGACATTCCGGGCTGGGCCAGCGCCCGAGCCGACGCTTCCGATGGGCCGCGCATGTCCGCCGACGATGCCCAGCTCACCGCGACCGATCCGCTCGACGTCATCCGCGACAACGCGGCGGCCGCTCAGGAGGCCGTGTCTTCGAGCCTCCCGGTCGAAGCTCTCTCCCTGGTCGAGGTCTCCCTCCGCGATCTGAACGCCATCGTCCCCTCCCCTTCGGGCGCGAGCGCGCTGCGCGACCAGCTCGAAGGGACGCGACAGGCGGCGCAGTCCCTGATCGAGCAGACGAAGGAGATGGTGCAGCAGCAGGACCAGCGCGCCTCGAACACGAAGTCCGACGACAACACCCCCAGCCATCCCAACCGCCTCGGCTCGGTCGTCCCGGAGACGAACGAGCGCGTCGAGAAGTGGATGACCTACTACACGGGCCGCGGCCGCGACGTCTTCCAGAAGTGGCTCTCGCGCTCCGGCAACTACATGGATCTCCTGACGCAGAATCTCCGCGCCGAAGGCGTGCCGGAGGAGCTGGCCAATCTCGTCTTCGTCGAGAGCGGGTTCAACATGCACGCCAAGTCGGTGGCGCGCGCGGTGGGTCCGTGGCAGTTCATCCGCGGCACGGCCAAGCTCTTCGGCCTGGAGATGACCCCGTACGTGGACGAGCGCCGCGATCCCGAGCTGGCGACGCGCGCCGCCGCGCGCTACCTGCGCCGCCTCTACGGGATGTTCAACGGCTCCTGGCCGCTCGCCCTGGCCGCCTACAACAGCGGCGAAGGCACCGTGATGCGCGCCATCCGGCGCCAGGGCACTAACGATTTCTGGAGGCTCAAGCTCCCGCGCGAGACGCGCGAGTACGTGCCGCAGTTCATGGCGGTCATGGAGATCGCGTCCGATCCCGAGCGCTACGGCTTCACCGTCCCCGAGAATTCGCCCTTCCGCGCGGACCTGATCACCGTGAAGGGGCCGGTCGACCTGAAGCTCCTGTCCAAGGTGAGCGAGGTGCCTCTCGCCGAGCTGGAGAGGCTCAATCCGGCGTTCATGCGCCACCGCTCGCCCGCCGGCAAGGAAGGGACGATGGTGCGCGTGCCGCATGGGAGCGGGGAGCAGGTGCAGCGGGTCGTGGAAACCGCCTACCACCCGAAGGCGCTGACGAAGGCGGAGCTTCGCTCCGCGGCCAGGGCCCATCGGCTGGAGCTCCGGCACGTGAAGAAGTACCGCCGGGGCGGCAGCACGCACGTGGTGCGCCGGGGCGAGACGCTCTCCTCGATCGCGGCCCGCCACGGCACCAGCACCACGCGCCTGTCGCGGCTGAACCGGATCGGGAAAAGCGGCTCGATCCACGCCGGCCAGCGGATTCGCCTCCGCTAGTCCGCTTCCCGCGCTTTAGACACGCGCTTCGGTAGGCGCTTCGGCTCTCCCGCCGGCGCCGCCCTTCGGCCGTTCCAGCGCCTCCCCGGTCGCAATGTCGCCCTCCGGGAAATCCTCCTCCGTCATGTCCGGCGCGATTCGCGCGTTCCGGCCGATCGTGATCCCCTCGGGGACGCGCGCCGCCTTCCCCACGATGGTGAGCCCAGAGTGGAGATGCTCGGGGCAGGCGCGGTTCGGCCGGGTCGCTTCTCCGTGTCCGATGATCGCGCCCCGCCCGACGTGCACGCGCTTGTCGAGGATGGCCCGGTCCAGGACCGCGTTCGGACCGACCCACGAATCGCCCATCACGATCGACTCCCGCACCACCGCGCCCTCCTCCACGACCGCGCCCGGAAAGAGAATCGACCGCTCGACGGTCCCGTTCACGATAGTCCCGTGGGTGACGATGGAGGAGCGGACGCGGGCGCGGGGGCCGAGGCGCGCGGGCGGATTCTCGGTGCTCGGCGTGAAGATTGGCCAGCGCGGGTCCTCGAGCGGAAACGCCGGCTCGGCGGAGAGCAGGTCCATGTTGGCGCCGTAGTACGAGTCGAGCGTGCCGATGTCCTGCCAGTAGTCGGGCACCGGATGCGCGAGCACGCGCCCCCGCTCCACCAGCGCGGGCAGGATGTCCCTCCCAAAATCGTGCGCGCTCTTTCGACCCGCGTCCTGTTCCAGAGCCTCGCGCAGGATGCTCGTCGAAAAGACGTACACGCCCATGGAGATACGCCCCGACGGCGGCTCTTTGGGTTTCTCCAGAAATCCCGTGATCCAGCCGGCGCCGTCCACGCGGACCACGCCGAACTGCGAAGCCTGCTCGCGCGGCACTTCGAAGGTGGCCACCGTCGCCTCGGCGCCCCGCGCCAGGTGGGCCTCGATGAGCGGCCGGTAGTCCATGCGGTAGACGTGGTCGCCCGAGAGCACGAGCATGTGCTCCACGTCGCGCTCTTCCACCTGGAGCCAGTTCTGCCAGACCGCGTCGGCGGTGCCGCGATACCAGTCGGTATCGCGCCATCCCTGGAACGGCTGCAGGAGCTCGACGCCGCCGCGCTTCCGGTCGAGGTCCCACGGGCGTCCGATTCCGATGTGGTCACGAAGCGAGAGGGGCCGGTACTGGGTGAGGATCCCGACGTCGAAGATGCCCGAGTTCACGACGTTCGAAAGGGTGAAGTCGATGATCCGGTATTTTCCGCCGAACGGGACGGCGGGCTTCGCGCGCTTCTCCGAGAGAAGGCAGAGGCGGCTGCCCAGCCCGCCGGCGAGGATCATGGCGTAGGAGACGAAGCTCACTTCTTCTCCCGGGCGCGCACCACGGTTCCGGGCGCCGCTTCGCGCCCGGGAAAGTCGGACTCGCAAACGCCCATGTCGATCAGCGTGTTCGCGCCCACGCGACCTCCGGCCGGAATCTCGGCGCGCTTCCCCACCACGGCGAGCCCGGAGCAGAGGTCCTCCGGGTACTCTCGATTTGGGCGCCCGTCGCCGCCGCCCACCTCGGCGCCCTTCCCGATCCGCACCGCCTTGTCCACGATCGCGCGCGTCACACGCGCGCCTTCGAGGACGCGCGTGTCGTGCATCACGATCGAGTCCTCCACCACGGCGCCGTGGCCCACGTGCACCCCCGGGAAGAGAATCGACCGGCGCACGGTGCCCTCCACGCGGCAGCCGTGCGCCATGAGGCTGCCCGACGCGTCCCCTTCCCCCGTGACGATCGCGGGCGCGCGGTCTTCGCTCGGAGTGTAGATGAGCCAGTCGGGGTCGTGGAGGTTGAGCGCCGGATAGGGCGACAGGAGCTCCATGCTCGCCTCGTAGTAGGCGTCGATCGAGTCCATCTGCCGCCAGTACCCCTCGTGCGCCTGCGCCACGACCGCCTGCCCCTCGGCGATCATCGGCTCAACCACGTCGTGCACCAGGTCGGGGCCGATCTCCGGCGCCTCGAGCCGCGCGCGAAGCTCACGCGCCTGGAAGAGGTAGATCGACGCGGGCATCGCCGAGCCCGGCTCCGGCGCTTCGTCCGGCAGGGCGAGAACGCGCCCGCCGCCGTCGCTCCGCACCGCGCGCCGCTTCTCCCCCGGGCCTCCCGGCGCGGGCGCGGTCACGATCGTCAGCGCGGCGCCGCGCTGCTCGTGGCGCTCGATCAGGCGGGCGAAGTCCACCTTGGCGACCAGGTCCCCGGAGATGACCAGGATGTGGCGCGCCTGCGCGTCCGCGATCACGTTCCGGTTCTGGACCAGGGCGTCGGCGGTGCCGCGGTACCAGTTGGTCTCCCGCTGCCGCACGTACGCCGGGAGCAGACGGATGCCGCCGTCCCGGCGGTCCAGGTCCCAGGCGCGGCCGATGCCGATGTGTCCGTGGAGCGAGAGGGGCGCGTACTGCGTGAGGACGCCAATACGGAAGAGACCCGAATGGACGCAATTGGAGAGGGCGAAGTCGATGACGCGGTACTTGCCGCCGTACGGCAGGGCTGCCGCGGTGCGGAGCCGGCCGAGCGCGTGAAGCCGGTCGCCGCGGGCGCCGGCCAGGATCAGAACCAGGATCGGTGGGTTCACGCTCCCGCGACCCCCTCACGCGGGCGCGACGCCGTCAGAAGCTGTACGACCCCGAGATCCGGTGACTCGCGTCGAGGTCGGCGTGATCCAGATACGCGTAATCGAGCCCGAAGCGTCGCATGCGAATGCCCGCGCCGGCGGCGAAATTCCGGGCCTCCATCCCCGCGCGGAGCGCCACGCGGCGCTCGATCCAGTACTCCACGCCGGGGTGGAAGTCGAAGGTCACGCCTCCCAGATGCGCCTGGCTCGCCAGCTGCTCGTCGGAAAAGCCGACCTGCACGTCGAGCGCGGCCGTGACGATGTGCCGCCGCCCGCCGAACGCGCGCGTCTTCGCGGCGCCCACGCGGAGCGCCGGCGCGATGAACTCGTTGGTGCCCGTGTTCCAGAGAATGCGGGTCGTGGTGACGTCGGACACGCGCGCGCCCGCCGACCAGCCTCGCGGTCCGACCCAGAGCGCTCCCACGTCGAGGCCGAAGCCGTTCGACCGGAGACTGTCCCCGAGCCACTGGCGGATGTACTTGAAGTTCCCGCCGACCGAGAAGCCGGGGCGCACGTCGCGCGCGTAGGAAATCAGGAGCGCGACGTCGTTGTCGCTGTCGAAGACGAACCGGCTTTCGTCCACCACCAGCCGGTCCTCGGGGTAATCGAACTTGCCGTTGCCGTTCTGGTCGATGATCTCGAGGCCCCGCGTGTCCGGGATCTGGTCCACGCCCAGGCGGACCAGCGAGAAGCCGAGCGCCTGGCGCGCCCCCCCAGGCTGGCCAATCGGCATGACGTAGGAGAGGAAGTCGTACTGGACGATGGAGCCGAACTGCTCCGCATGCATCGCGGTGAGCTCGCGCCGCTCCAGGGTCGCGAGGCCGGCGGGGTTCCAGTAGGCGGCGGTGCCGTCGTCGGAGAGCCCCATGAAGGCGCTCCCCATCCCCAGGGCGCGCGCGCCGACGCCGATGCGCAGGAACTCCCCCGCGTAGCGCGTCGCCGTGGCGGCCGAGGGGAAGCCGAGGCCGATCGCGCTCGTGGCCAGCACGACGAGAGATAGGTGCCGATGGCGCATCATGGATCCTCGCAGATGACAGGCGCCGGACCGGGCGACCGGGACGACCCGGGCAACCCTCAGGGCACCCCCTGCTACCCCCGACGCGCCCTCGGGTTCCGCCGCCTCAGGAGGCGGCGGAGCGCTTGCGCGGCCGGGCGGGCTCGTCGCCGAAGGAGACGCGGCGCAGCGCCCTCCAGGCGACGTACTGCTCGATCAGCTCCGACTCCCCCTCGGCGACGTCCGTGAAATAGCACGCCAGCTCGTACCGAGGCCGCTGCCGGGTCGGGGCGGCTTCTTCGCAGCGCACGATGACCCCGTCACACTTCACGATCTTCTCGCGCCGGAGGCGTCGGCCGAACGGCGGGAGGAGGATGGTGATCGAGACCTTCGTGAGCGGCGACAGAAAGGCCCGGCTCAGGAACTGGATGCCGGAAGCCGAGAGGTTGATGCTCTCGGTGGTCAGGACGGAGCTTTCGTCTCCGCCCGAGACCTGCATGGCGAGCTTCGCGGAGATGCGCGGCGACTTGCGTCGCTCCCGGCTGGGCTTGGTCATCGCTGCTCCTTGCGTGTTGGCGTCTTCCCTCGTCCCCGGCACCGCGCCGCGGCGCCATCGGTCACCGCCGCCGTTTCCGGCGCGGCCCCGACGCTTCCACCTTCCCGTGCTTCTTCACACGCCTGCCCTGCTTCGCGCGCGTTCCCTGCCCGGCGTGCTTGGTCCGGCGCGCCTTCGCCCCCTTCGGCGCCGCCAGCGCCAGCTCCACTTCCCGCCGCGCCAGGTCGGCGCGCACGACGACCACCTGAAGCGTATCTCCCAGACCGAAGCGCCGCTTCGTCCGGCGCGAGCGGAACGCGAAGCCGTGCTCCGCCAGAGTCAGCGTCGGATCGCCCAGCGACCGCTTCGGCAAAAAGCCGTCGATCCTCCATTCTTCGATGGTGACGAACACGCCCGCCGGCGTCAGCCCGGAGACGAACCCAGGCACCTCTTCGCCGACCCGCGCCCGCGCGAAGCGAACCGCTTTTCGCCGGTTCACCGCGCGCTCCGCCTCGTCGGCCGCGATCTCGGACTCGGAGGAGCGCGCCGCCACCGACGCGTTCAACCAGCCATCCGCGAACGTCCACGGGTCGCCGCGCCCCGATTCGGTCGCCAGGAAGCGCTTCACGATCCGATGGTTCGCGAGATCGGGATAGCGGCGAATCGGCGACGTGAAGTGGGCGTAATGGTGCATGCCCAGTCCGAAGTGCCCGACGTCCACCAGGTCGTAGCGCGCCTTCTCCAACGCTCGGAGCAGATAGAGATTGATGAGGCGGTCTCGCGGGCTCGTGCCGTGGCTCACCAGATGCCGGAGCTGCTTCGCGTCCGTCACGATGGGCATGGGACCGGAGCGTCCGAGATAGCGCGCCGCCTCGACGAATGAGCGCAGCTTATCATAGCGAGGTCGCTCGTGAACCCGGTAAAGGAACGGCAGGTCGCGCGCGCCCGCGCGTCCTCCGACGATCTGATTCGCGAGGAGCATGAACTCCTCGACCAGCATGTGCGTGGGGAGCCGCTTCGACTCGCGGAACTCGATCGGCTCGCCGCGCGCGTCGAGCACCGGGCGCGTCTCCGGCAGATCCAGATCCAGCCCGCCCTGCTCGAATCGCCGCCGGCGAAGCGCCCGGGCCAGCCGGGCCAGTCCCCGGAGCGACTCCGGAATCCCGCGCGACGGATCTTTGAGGAGGCGCGCCGCCTCTTCGTACGAGAGGGACGCCGCGCTCCGGATCACGCCCTCGACGATCCGCGCGCCCTGGAGTTCTCCGTCCGGCGCGAGGGTGGCGACCACGCTCACGGTGAGGCGGTCCACGTCCTCCACCAGGCTGCAGAGTCCGCCCGAGAGGGACCCGGGAAGCATCGGGAGCGTGCGGTCGGCGAGATACACGCTGAATCCGCGCTCCTGCGCCTCCCGGTCGAGCGCCGAGCCCGGCCGGACGTAGTGGGTCACGTCGGCGATGTGGATCCCCACGTCGCAGGAGCCGCGCTCCGGATCGCCGTGCAGGGAGAGCGCGTCGTCGTGGTCCTTCGCGTCCACGGGATCGATGGTCACGACCCGCTCGGCGCGGAAATCCTCGCGGCCGCCCGCGGCGCGGGCCACCGATTGCTCGTCGAACCCGGCGGCCTCAGCCTCGGCCTCCGGATCGAATTCCACCTTGAGCCCTTCCTCCAGCGCGACGAGGAGGCTGTCTTCCCGCGGGTCGTCTTCCTCGAAGACCGAGATGATTTTTCCGGTGATCGGATCGGGGGGCGTCGGGTCCAGCCGGACGATGACGCGCGCGTTCCCCGGAACGCTCTTCCGGCCGTCGAGCGTGAGGAGAATCTCCTGGGGATATTCGGGGCGCTCGGGGAGGAGCGCTGTCAGGCGCCCGCGGGGCTCGAGCCTCCCGGAGATGCCGTACTGCGTGCGCTCCAGCACCTCGAGGATCTCGTGGGCGTCCCCCTGCTCGCGGGTCTCGAGGTAACCCGCGACCACGCGATCGCCGTGGAGAGCCCCGTCCATCGCGAAGGGAGGAATGAAGAGATCCTCCGGCTCCTCCTCCACCCGGACGAAGCCGTAGCCGAAGCGTGTGCGGGAGAGCCGTCCAACGAGCGTGCGGCGTTTCATGGCGGGACGGTCCTGTCAGTAGAAAATCGGCCCGGGCATCGGAGACCGATGCGCAACGGGCCGAGTGTCGATGGATGGGCGGCGCTGGGCCGGCACCGCGGTCTGTCGCTTAGCGAAGCCGCTTCTTGTGCCGATCGCGGCGAAGACGCTTCTTCCGCTTGTGAGTCGCGATCTTCTTCCGTTTCCGCTTCTTTCCGCTTCCCATCGCTCTCCTTCGGCCGGGACGGCCCTATTCGCCGCCCCGAACCATGCCTTTGAGCTCGTTGGAGGCCTTGAAGACGGGCACCAGCTTGGCCGGCACCATCACCTCGGCTCCGCTCCGTGGGTTGCGCGCCTTGCGCGCCTTCCGCTCCCGCACCTTGAAGGTGCCGAATCCTCGTATCTCGATGTGCTTCCCCTCGCTGAGCGCCCGCGAGATGGCATTCAACAACTGATCGACGATAGTGGCCGTTTCGCTCTTGGAGATCTTGGTACGGCCCGAGATTTCGTCGACCAGATCGGCTTTAGTCATGGGAAACCCTCCCGTAACGATCGCCGCCGGCTATTTGTAGCCGACCGATGGAATCTAGCATCTGCCCATCGCCACGTCAATTACCGGAGGCGGTATTCCAGGCTGGGGCCGTGCGAGGAGAGGCCGGTCATCTGGTTCACTTTGCTGTCCACGAAGTCCAGGAAAGAGACGCGGCGGCGCTCCTTTCGGATCACGACGGGCTGCCCGGTGATCCCGGCCATCTCCCCGGCCAGTCGGATCGAGTCGTCCAGGTCGCCGAGGCGGTCGACGAACCCGTACTGGAGCGCCTGGTCGCCGCTGAAGATGCGCCCGTCCGCGTACGGCAGCACGTCCTCGCGCGGGAGCGCGCGCCCTTCGACGATGGTGTCGATGAACTGGTCGTACACGTTGGTCAGGACGTCCTGGAGCAGCTTCCGCTCGTCGTCGGTCATGGGGCGCCACATGGTGCCGATGTCCTTGTACTTGCCGGTCTTCACCGTCTCGAACCGGATCCCCACCTTGCGGAAAAGGTCCTCGGTGTTCGGGAACACCATGATGACCCCGATGCTGCCCGTGAGCGACCCGGCGTTCGCGACGATCGAGTCGGCGGCGCAGGCCACGTAGTAGGCGCCCGAGGCGGCGACCCCGCCCATGGAGGCGACGACCGGCTTCTTCCCCTGGTCCCGGATTTTCTTCACCGACTCGTAGATTTCCTGGGAGGCGGCGACTCCGCCCCCGGGGCTGTCCAGGCGCACGACGACGGCGCGGATGCTCGTGTCGCGCTCCATGCGATCGAGCTGGTCCACGATCGGCTCGGGATCGTCGATCTCCCCGATGATCTCGACCAGGCCCACGCGGCCGGCCAGCGGTGAGAGCGTAAAGCGATCCCCGCCCGTGAGCGCCAGGTTCACGACCAGGAACGCGAGACCGATGATCACCACCGACCCCGCGACCAGAAGCGCGCAGCCCAGCAGCCATCGGTTTCGCGCCACGAAGGGAGTCTCCTCAGGGTGACATCGAGATTCGAATCCGCTCACCCTAACAGACGGCCGCCGCCGATACAAATGCAGGAAGGCGCGCGGCGTGTTTCACCGCGCGCCTCCTGTGGGCCTTGCGGCCCGATCAAGCTCCCCACCTGTGCCGTGCACCAAGTTCCGGTGAAACTGCGTCGTCTCGTCGAGGGGATCAGCTCAGGACCTGGCGATTCTCGCGAGCACGGCAGGGAACATCGGTTGGTCTGTGGTCGATACCTCCGTTGCCTGGTGGCGCCGGCGTGGCCGCGTTGCTCGCGGTTCCGTCGTCGCCGCGTTCTTGGCTATCTACAAAGGCAATCGCTGTGCCGCGCGGGTTGTCGCCGCTCTCGATGGAGAGGCCTCGAGTGGCGAAAATTGGCCATATGCAACTTACTTATTGGCAGTTAGTTACGTGGATTGCGTGACCTGGGCTATCAGGGTGCGAGGCGGGCGGGCTTCGGGGACGCGCGGACGTGCTTGCGAACGCCTCCGACTTGGGGTCCGGAGCGCAAAAACACGCGTGAATTCCCCCACGCGCTAGCGGAGGATGAGGCTCTTCCCCGTCATCTCCGCGGGCGGCGCGAGTCCCAGGAGCTCGAGAAGGGTCGGCGCCACGTCGGCCAGGATGCCGGCGCGAAGGCGGTGGCGCGTCTCGCCGGCGATGAGCACCGGCACCGGGTTCAGCGTGTGCGCCGTGTGGGGGTCGCCGGTCTCCGGGTCGACCATCTGCTCGGCGTTGCCGTGGTCCGCCGTGACCAGCGCGTAGCCGCCGCGCGCCCGGACCGCCTCGATCACCCGGCCGAGCCCCTGGTCCACCGTCTCCACGGCACGCACGGCAGCGGCAATGACCCCCGTGTGCCCCACCATGTCGGCGTTCGCGTAGTTGAGCACGAAGAAGCCGTAGGTCCCGTCGGCCAGCCGCGAGACCAGGGCGTCGGTCACCTCCGGCGCGCTCATCTCCGGCTTCAGGTCGTAGGTGGCCACCTGGGGGGACGGAATGAGGACGCGATCCTCGCCGGGGAACGGTACTTCCTCGCTCCCATTGAGGAAGTAGGTGACGTGCGCGTACTTCTCCGTCTCCGCGATCCGGAGCTGCCGGATCCCCGCGGCGCCAATGACCTCGCCCATCGTGTTCCGGAGCGGGTCGTCCTCGAAGAGCACCGGATAGGGAAAGGTCTCGTCGTACTCGGTCATGCAGACGTAGTGGAGGTCGAGCGGCCACTCGGGGCGCGGGAAGGCGTCGAAGGCAGGGTCGGCGAGCGCGCGCGTGAGCTGCCGCATCCGGTCGGGCCTGAAATTGAAGGCCACCACCGCGTCCCCGCGGGCGATCAGACGGGCATCGGGATGCGTGATGACCGTGGGAAGGACGAACTCGTCCCCCTCGCCGCGCACGTACGCGCGCTCCAGAGCCTCCACGGGGGTCGCCGCCTTCTCCCCTTCCCCCGCGACCATGGCCCGATACGCCTTCTCGGTGCGATCCCAGCGCTTGTCCCGATCCATGGCGTAGTAGCGCCCCGTGACCGTCGAGATGGCGTGCGACCCCAGGGAGCGGAGAAGGGATTCGGTCGCCTCCAGCGAGGGGTGCGCGGAGCGCGGGGCCGTGTCGCGCCCGTCCAGGAAGGCGTGCACCGCTATGCGCGGCACGCGGGCCCGCGCGGCCGCGCGCAGCATTTCATGGAGATGGCCCTCGTGGCTATGCACGCCCCCCGGGGAGAGAAGGCCGATGAAGTGAACCGTCCGTCCCTTGTCGCGCGCGTGCGCGAACGCTCCCTGGAGCACCGGGTTTTTGGCCAGGCTTCCGTCCTCGAGGGCCTTGTCGATGCGGGTCAGGTCCTGGTAGACGATCCGCCCCGCGCCGATGTTCAGGTGCCCCACCTCCGAGTTCCCCATCTGGCCCGGCGGGAGGCCCACGGCCTCGCCGCAGGTGGTGAGCGTGGCGCAGGGGTGCTCGGACTGGAGGCGGTCCATCACGGGAGTCCGCGCGAGCCGGACCGCGTTCCCCTCGACGACGGGGCTCAAGCCCCATCCGTCGAGCACGATCAGTCCTACGAGCGGGCGTCGCGCGGCCATGGCGCGGAGCCTATCACAGCGCCCGGGAGCGGAGCCGGAGCGCCAGGGCGAGGCAGGCGGCGGAGCCCAGGACCGGGAGCCAGACGGGCGCGATCCACGCGTGGGGAATGAGGAAGACCACGTCCAGATCGGTGAGGCTCGACGGGAAGCCGGTGAGCGCGCGGAGGAATGCGTAGTAGCCGAGATCCCAGATGCCGAAGATCCAGAGGGCGCGCGCCACGACATCGCGCGCGGCGGGGCGTCCGAGACAGGCGACCGCCGCGATCATCGCGAGCGTCGCCGCCTCGCGCCACTGCTCCAGGCGGAGCCCCTCGGCTGGGATGTCATGGAAGGGCGGGTGCCACCCTTCGGGGAAATAGAGCCGCTTCAGCGTGATCACGCAGGCCACTTCGACGAAGGCCATGGCGACGGCGTAGAGGGTGATCCCCCACCAGCCGAAGCGCCTCGCCGGAGCGGCCCTCGGGGTCATGGATCCGCGATGCCCCCGAGGTCCCCGTGCTTCCCGACCTCCCCAATCCCGACGAGTTCCATCTCCCCCATCTCTTCAAAGAGGTCCCCCTCCGCGAGGCGAACGCCGAAGCGCTCCTCCAGGGCGCCAAAGAGCTCCACCGCGACCTCGCCGGCGTCCACCGGCCGCCCCAGCGCCTCGCCCAGCGAGCGCGCATGCGCGTAAAGCTCGGCCCGGGACGCGTCGGCGTCCTGGCGGAAGGCGGCCACGTCGCGGTGGCGCGCCGTGAGCGGGACCGACGCGTGGCAGAGCGCGGCCCCTCGCGTGAAGCGCGCCGCGATCCCCGCCGCCTTCAACCCCGCGATCTGCACCTCCCCCGGCGCCGCGCGGGCGAAGCAGGGG
>JBKJXM010000161.1:0-3834 GCA_046716305.1 Candidatus Eiseniibacteriota bacterium | reverse complement strand
GTGCGCGGCTTGACTCCCGCGGGCCAGGTTGGCTCGGCCGGCGCCGACGTGAGATCGATCATCATGCGGCAGAACGTACGCGCCTTCGAGTACCTCCGGGACGTGAGCGCGGCGACCCGCTCCGCCGCGCGCGGCGAGCTGAAGATGCGGATCAGCACCTCTTCGGTGCGGGGCGCCGCCGTGCGGTGCTCGGCCGTGCGCTCCTCGATGCGCTCGAGGAGCGCCTCCTCCAGACCGCTCGCGGCCAGCTCGGGCAGCACGTACGAATCCGCCTGTATCTCCACGTGCGGCTTCCGGTCCCAGAGCCAGGCGTAGCCGACGATCTTCCGGTCGGGACCCACGACGATCCAGGCGTCCCGCTCGACCTGAAACCGCGGGAGGGCCCAGGTCTCGATCACGTCGTCGGTCGACGAGTCGGCGGTGCCCATGTCCGCGATGTCCACGGCATTCATCAGCCCCGCGATCTCGGGTGCGTCCTCCGGCCGCGGGCGGCGGAGGGTGCAGCCCTGGGGCAGCTCGGTGGGTTTCGACATGTGCGGGGTCATCCGGCGGCTGGGCCGACGAGGTGGATCCAGAGGAGGCTCATCGCCGAGACCGCCGCGGCGACCGCGAGCCCCACGTAGAACGGACGGAGGCCGGCCTGACGCATGGCGGCGATCCTGGTCGAGAGGCCCACCCCCGCCAACGCGACCAGAATGAGCACCCGGGCCCAGAACTGCGCGTCCTGGGTCAGGTCGCGCCCCACGCGGATGGAAAGCTCGCGGATCACGCCGAGCGATTGGAGCGCCGCCATCGCGAGGAACCCGAGGACGAAGAGCGGGACGGACTGCTGGACGCGGAGCCACAGAGTGGCCCGCGGGGCCTCGGCCGTGTGCCCGGGGCCCCCGGCGGCGGCTTCCCTGTCCCTCGTCGCCCGCCGATACATAACCCCCAGCAGCACGATGACCACCCCCATCAGCGCGTTCCGCGTCAGCTTGACCGCCGTGGCGACGCGGCCCGCGGTCTCGCTGTACGCGAAGCCGGTCGCTACGACCTGCGACGTATCGTTCACCGCCGATCCCGCCCAGGTGCCGAACGCCGGATCGTTCAGGTGCATCGCGCGCCCCAGGATGGGATAGAGAAAGACCGCGAGCGTCCCGAAGAGCGTATTCGTCGCGATCGCGAACGAGACCTCGTCGTCGTGCGCGCCGATCACGGGCGCGGCCGCCACGATCGCCGAATTGCCGCAGACCGCCGTGCCCACTCCGATCAGCGTGGCCAGCCGCGGCGGCACGCGCGCCAGCCGCCCCAGCGCGTGCGCCGCCAGGAGCGCGATCGCCATGAGCACCACGATCATGACCACCGCCTTCCCGCCGATCGCGGCCACTTGCTGCACCGAGAACGTGGCGCCCAGGAGCACGATCGCCATCCGCAGCACCGCGTGGAACGAGAAGCGTACCCCAGGCGCGAAGAAAGACGGGAGCCCCACCGTGTTCCCGATCAGGAGGCCCAGGAGTACGGCCAGGATCACCTCCCCCACCGCGGCCGCGATCCCGGGAGTGAAGGACTGATGGATCATACGCGCGAGGAGCGCGACCAGGACGCTCAGCGCGAGGCCGGGCAGAACGGCGGTCAGCGTTGGCGCCTGGGATTCCGGTTGGGATGGAGATGCCATCGGCGCATCTTGCCCGGTCCGGCGCGGGGCCACAAGCCTTGACCGGGGCCCCGGCACAGGGGAAACTGAGAACACGATGGTCGCCGACGTCCCCGAGATCACACCGGAAGAGCTGGTCCAGCGCCTCGAATCGGGCGCCCCCCTGCGCGTGCTGGACGTGCGCGCTCCCGCGGCGGTCGCGAGAGGCCGGATCGACATCCTCCCCGACGAGCGCTTCATCAACATCAAGGGCTCCGACGTGCTGGCCATGGGCGAGGGCGTGCGCCAGGAGCTGCCCCCCGACGGTCCCATCGCCGTGGTCTGCGGGCGCGGCAATTCGAGCAAGCAGGTCGCCGCCGTGCTGAACGATCTGGGGTATTCGGCCATCTCGATGCGCGGAGGAATGGCGGCGTGGGACGTCGCGGTCATGCCGCGGAAGCTTTCGGCGCCGAATGGCTTCGACCTCTTCGTCCAGTTCGACCGCATCGCCAAGGGCGCGACCGGGTATCTCCTGGCCTCTCGCGGCGAGGCGTTCCTCGTGGATCCCCCGCGAAAGGCGCAGCCCTATCTCGAATACGCGCGCGAAGCGGGATGCCGGGTCGTCGGGGTGGCGGACACGCACGCCCACGCCGACTACCTGAGCGGCGGTCCCGCGCTCGCGCGGTCGCTCAGGATTCCCTACTACCTGCACTCCCGCGACGCCGTGTATCCCTACGACGGAACGCCCGCGAAGATCGAGTTCACGCCGGTGTCGGAGGGAACGACCATCCCGGTCGGCTCCGGGGAGATTTGCGTCGCTCACACGCCTGGCCACACCGAAGGCAGCGTGACGTACCGCGCGGGCGACGTGGCTTTGACGGGAGATTTTATCTTCGTGAATTCCGTGGGCCGTCCGGATCTCGGAGGCAAGGCGGAGGCCTGGACGCTGGCACTGTGGAACAGCCTCGAGCGCGCGCGACGCGATTGGGGCGGCGACGTCCGCGTCTACCCCGGCCACTATGCGTCCGAGAGAGAGCGTGAGGCCGATCGGAGTGTCGGCTGCCTCTTCGCGGACGTGCAGAAGCGAAACGAGCCGCTCCGGATCCCGGACCGGGCCGCGTTCGTCGCGTGGGTGGGATCCAAGGTTGGCAAGGTCCCGGACGCGTATCGCAAGATCAAAGCCGTGAACCTCGGCCTGCTCGAAGTCTGGGAGATGGAAGCCCAGGAGCTGGAAGGTGGACGGAACGAGTGCGCCGTCGGCTGAGGGTCTAACCCTCCATGAAGTCCACGTTGTTCGCGCGCAGGAACGCCTTGATCGGGTTCACGTGGACGCACTGGCCGACGTGCAGGAACGCGCTGTCCTTGACGCGCTGCTTCAGCCCCTGGCGAATCACCTCCACGTTGATATCGAAGTCCAGGTCGAGGTGGTTCGTCGCGGACTGCATCCCCCACACGCGCCCCTCCGTGTCGAACGCGGGGCCGCCGCTTTGTCCTCTAAGTCCCGGGGTGCTCATCTCAAATCCCAGAATGGTTCCGCCCGGACCTGCCAGGTGGCGCGTCACCATCCCCTCGAGCGGAAAGCGCGGGGATTGCTGGCGCCCCTCCTGGGTCCAGGAGGCCGTGTTCGTCGCGGGGTCGTAGCGGTAGTTCGTGAATTCCGGGAATGGAAAGCCGAGGCGGCAGAGGAACTTGCCTTGCTTCAGATCGTCGCCTTTACCCGAGAAGACCGGAAACGCGTCGCAGAGCACTTTGCCCCTCTCGAACTTTATGAGTGCGAGATCCAGCTCGGGATGGACCACGAAATGGACCGGCGTCTGCTGGTCCACGCACGACACGAAGCTGAGATGAATCTCGAAGGGCTTCCCCTTGGAGAAGCCGTGCTTTTCTTCCGCTTCCCGGAGCGATCGTTTCATTTTCTTCTCGCCGGTCAGCGACTGGACTTCTTGCAGAAAGGCGGAGCGGCGCTGGCTGAGCTTGTCCGTTTCGACCAGCAGGCCGACCACGTGCTTGCACGTGAGCGCCCACCCGCTGGAGTTGACGAAGAAGAGCGACGCCGCCCCGGGCTGCACCAGGTCGGAGCCGTAGTTCCGAACGATCGTGTGGATGGCGCGAGTGAACCGGGCCGCTACTTCGATTCCGTTTACGAACATTCCCTCAGTCCCCCCGACGAGTGCGCGCCACGCCCGCGTGCTCGAGCTTCCCGGAAACGGGAACGCCCCGCT
>JBKJXM010000160.1:0-3475 GCA_046716305.1 Candidatus Eiseniibacteriota bacterium | reverse complement strand
GAGTAGAGCCGCGCCTTCAGCACCTTCATCGCCGCGTCCCGGTTCCGGAGCTGGCTCCGTTCGTTCTGGCACTGCACTACCAGTCCCGTCGCGAGGTGGGTGATGCGCACCGCGGACTCGGTCTTGTTGACGTGCTGGCCCCCGGCGCCCCCCGCGCGGAACGTGTCGATGCGGATGTCCGCGTCCTTCACTTCGACGTCGCCGCCGTCCCCTGCCTGCGGATAGATGAAGACCGACGCGAAGGAGGTATGGCGCCGCTTCTGCGCGTCGAAGGGAGAAATTCGCACGAGGCGATGGACGCCCCGCTCGGCCTTCAAGTAGCCGTAGGCGTAGGCACCGTCGACCTGGATCGTCGCGTCCTTGATCCCCGCTTCCTCGCCCGGCTGGAGATCGAGAACCTGGTAGCTCCACCCCATGCGCTCGATGTACCGGCCGTACATGCGGTAGAGCATCTGGGCCCAGTCCTGCGACTCGGTCCCGCCCGCGCCGGGATGGATGGAGAGGATCGCGCCGTGCGCGTCGCTCTCGTCGGAGAGGATGCTGACCAGCTCGAGCTCCTGGACCCGTGGCAGGAGCTTCTCCGTCGAGCGCGTAAGCTCGGTGGCGAGCGCGTCGTCCGGCTCCTCGTCGAGAAGGCCGGCCATTCCCTCCGCTTCCTCGACGTCGCGCGACAGGGCCCGGAAGGGATCCGTGATCCGCTTGAGCGATTTGAGCTCGGTCAGAACTCTCTGCGCGGCCTCCGGGTCTTCCCAGAAGTCGGCGCCGGCCATGCGCGCCTCGAGCTCTTTGGCGCGCGCCTCGCGCTGCTCGACGTCAAAGATAGCTCCCGAGGTGGGCGAGGATCCGGCGGCTCTCGACGAGGCGATTCTTGGTCTCGGTCAAATCCATCCGTCCCGTTCCTTTCCTTAGGGGCGGCGGCGTCCGGCCGCCATGTGCGCGATCTCGTTCCAGACTTTGTCCGCGTCCGCGAGGAGGGTCGCTTCGTCTCCTTCGTTCTCGATCCGCCAGATGCGCGCCGAGGGGCCGAGCGGCGGGAGCGACTGGCCCCCGACGCGCGCGGCCGCCTCCTCTTCCGTGGCGCGGCCCGAGCTTCGGAGTCTCCTGATGCGTATCGGCTCGGAGGCGGTCACCTCCACGACGCCGTCCATCTCGCTCTCGAGCGCCCAGGTGCTGATGAGCGCGGCGTCGAGCACGACGACCGACGGGTGCCCCGCCGCTCCCCCGGCGCCCTCGGCGCGCTCGCCTTCTACGGCGGCGATCACCGCCAGCACCCGCTCCCGGAGCGGCGCCTGTACGATCAGGTTCAGCCGCTCCATCTCGCGCGGCTCACGGAAGACCCGCGCGCCGAGACGCGCCCGGTCCACTTCTCCGGTAGCGCCCAGGACCTCGCGGCCGAACGCCTCCGCGATCCGGTCGCGCACCTCCGGATCCCGAAGCGTCTCCCAGCCGAGCGCATCGCCGTCGATCCGGACCGCGCCGCGCTCCTCGAAGCGCCGCGCCACCGTGGACTTGCCCGAGGCCATGAGCCCGGTCACTCCGATCCGGACCATCGTCCCAAGCTATCCGGCGCGGCGAGAGAGGGTCAAGGCCATTCGGCCGATCACGCGTGCGCGTCGGCCCACGAGCGCCCCGTCCCGCGGTTCACGACGAGAGGAACGCGGAGCGGAAGCGCGTGCTCCATCGTCTCCGTGACGAGCGCCGTCAGCGTCTCGAGCTCCTCCTCGTCCGTTTCGAAGAGGAGCTCGTCGTGTACCTGAAGCAGGAGCCGGGATCGCAGACCCCGCTCGGCGAGCTGGGCGTCGATGCGGACCATGGCCGCCTTGATCAGGTCCGCGGCCGAGCCCTGCACGGGCGTGTTGATGGCGGCCCGCTCCGCCTCGGCGCGGCGCGCGTCGTGGGGATCGCAGAGACCGGGGAGCGGGCGGCGGCGCTTCAGGAGCGTCTCCGCGTACCCGCGCTCGCGCGCCTGCACCAGCTCGGACGTCAGGAACGCCGCGACGCCCGCGTGCGTGCGCTTGTACTCGTCGATGAACGCCATCGCGAGGCCGCGCGACAGGGACAGCTCGCGCGCGAGCCGGACCGGACCCATCCCGTAGAGGATCCCGAAATTCACGATCTTCGCCTGGGCGCGCTGGGCGGGCGTGACCAGCTCGGGGGTCACCCCGAAGAGGCGCGCGGCGGTGGAGGCGTGCACGTCCCCGCCCGTCCGGAACGCTTCGGTCAGCACCGGGTCGTGGGACATGTGCGCGAGCAGGCGGAGCACGATCTGGGAGTAGTCGAACGACGCGAGAAGCCCCCGCTCCCCCTCGGCGACGAAGGCGCGCCGGATCTCCCGCCCCTCCTCGGAGCGGATCGGGATGTTCTGGAGGCTCGGATCGCTGACCGATAGCCGCCCCGTGGCAGCGATCGTCTGGTGAAACGTGGCGTGCACGCGCCCGGTGTCGGGATGGACGAGGCGCGGGAGCGTTTCGACGTAGGAGCTCCGGAGCTTCGACGCCTGGCGGTACTCGAGCAGGAGCTGCGGCAGCGGATGAAGGGGCGCGAGCCGCTCCAGCACCTCGTTGTCCGTCGAGTAGCCGTCCTGCGTCCGCTTGCCGCGAGGGAGCTTGAGGCGGTCGAAGAGAACTTCGGCGACCTGCCGCGGCGAGTTCACGTTGAACGGAACGCCGCCGGTCTCCTCGATCTCCCGCGCCAGCCGGTCGAGCCGCTCGGTGAGTCCCCGGCCCATCGCGTCCAGCACGGACGTATCGATCCGCATGCCGGCCCGCTCCATCCGCGTGAGGACGCCGACCAGCGGCATCTCCACGTCGCGGAAGAGCGGCGTGAGCCCCAGCGCGTCGAGCTCGCGCGAGAGCAGAGGCACGAGCCGGAGCGTGACGTCCGCGTCCTCGCAGCAGTACTCTGCGACCCGGTCGATCGAGACCGATGCCATCGTCACCTGGTCGCGCCCGCGTCCCAGGAGCGCGTCGGTCGGAATCTTGGAAACGTTGAGGCGCGACTTGGCGAGGTGATCGAGCGACTTGGACTGGTCGGGATCGACGAGATAGGCCGCGATCATCGTGTCGAAGGCGACGTCGCGGACCGGGATGCCGAACCGTCCCAGGACGTGCCAGTCGAACTTCGCGTTCTGAGCGACCCGCGTCGCCGTGGGCGAGGCGAAGAAGGGGGTGAGCGCTTCCCGCACGCGCGCGGGGTCCAGATTCTTCCCCGAGGCGTGGCCGATGGGAAGGTAGTAGGCGCGCCCCTCGGCCACGGCGACGGAGATCCCGACCAGCTCGGAGCGGAGGGGGTTGAAGCCGGTCGTCTCCGTGTCGAACGCGACCGGGCCCTTGGTCTCCGCCAGCTCGCGCGCCAGCGACTCCAGATCCTCGCTCCTCTCGAGCACGTGGTAGTGGCCCAGCGGGGCGCGGCCGCCCGGCGCGTCGCGGGCCCCTTCCACGCCGCCCAGCACGTCGAAGATGGTCCCGACCTGCTG
>JBKJXM010000159.1:0-15271 GCA_046716305.1 Candidatus Eiseniibacteriota bacterium | reverse complement strand
AAGACAAGCCTGCGCCCGCGGCTGCCCTTCCGATCATCACCGTTGATGGCAGTCTCACATTGCACCAAAACGGTGAGGACATCCAAGTGTCCCATCTCCCTTACGCTCACTCCGACACCGATGTCGTGGTCTACTTCAAGCAATCGAATGTAATACACATGGGGGACATGTATTTCTCGGGGATGTTTCCATTCATTGGTCGCGGCGGTAGCGTAAAGGGCTTGATTGCCGGCATCGAGAAGGTACTCAGCGAAATTCCGGCGAATGCAAAAGTCATTCCTGGGCACGGCCCTCTGTCCAACACCGCTGAACTACGGTCTACCCTTGTCATGCTCAAGGAGACCAGTGCGATTGTTGAAGACAGGATCAGGAAGAGAACGTCTCTCGAGCAAATGACCAAGGAGAAGGTGCTGGCCAAGTACGACAAATGGGCTGGCGGCTACATCAATTCCAACCAGTTTCTGGAGCAGCTGCACAAAGTGCTCACCCGTTAGGTAGTCACACCGTGCAGTCAGGCGAGGCGAAGGCATGGTCGCGAAACACACCGTACCGAATCGCGCATGGGCGATACTCTTCGCCAGAGGCGTCCTCGGTCTCATCTTCTTCATGGCAGGCGTGTACAAGGTCTTTCAGCTGGGCCCAGCCGCCCACGTGCGGCTCTACTTCTTGCCTTATCAGGATACGTTTCTCCCGACCTGGTCCCTATGGGTGGTCGGGGCGGCGATTCCGTTTGTAGAACTGATCGGCGGCGGGCTCCTTCTGGTTGGCTGGCGTACGCGCGCTGGCCTTCTCAGCCTGGGTGCCGTGCTTCTGGTGGTTACGTTCGGGCACCTCCTGAAGGAGCCCTTGTACCCTTTCCACGAGCATGTTATTCCCCGACTAGCACTCCTGGTCTTTTTGCTGGTCATGCCCGCTGCTGAGGACGAACTCTCAGTCGACTATATCCTCACGAGCAGATTTCGGCGGGGAGGGGTCGCTTGAACTGGCGGTCCTCGCCGCGGGAGTGCAATCGCCACGCATGGGGCGCGCAGACGAGGCCCTGCATGTCTCCGCGTTCAGAGGAACAATCCGTAGCAGATCCGTAGCACTCGCCGCCGAGGGCGCCTTACCGCGAAGATCGTCCGGGCGAGGCAGCCCTTGCCATCAAAGGTGCCCTTGCGGGGCGAGGCCCCCCTTTTTCACCGCCGGTCCAAGGCGTATGATGCTGCCCTGCTCGGCAACAATGCGGCTGGCCGCCGGACGCGGCGCCTTCCGGGTATCCCGGGCGAAACCACCACCCATCGGCCGACGAACAGGAGACGACCCATGATTTCCCCGGCATCCCAACGCTCCCAGCTCCGCTTCGCCGCACCCAGACGCCTGCTCGGCCTGGCCCTCGTGGCAGTGCTGGCGCTCTCCGCGCCCGCCCAGGCCAAGACCGCCTCGCAGCCGCCCAAGGTCAAGCTGAACGTGGTGAAGTACGAGCTGCCGAACGGCCTGGACGTGATCCTCTGCCAGAACAAGCGGCTCCCCGTCGTAGGCGTGAACGTCTGGTATCACGTGGGCCCCGCGAACGAAGAGCCGGGACGCACGGGCTTCGCCCACCTGTTCGAGCACATGATGTTCAAGGGATCGTCACACGTGGCCGACGGCGCCCACTGGACGCACCTCCAGACCTCCGGTGCCACGCTGGTCAACGGGACCACCGACTTCGACCGGACCAACTATCTGGAGGACATCCCCTCCAGCCAGCTCGAGACCGCGCTGTGGCTGGAGAGCGACCGCATGGGATTCCTGCTCGACGGCGTCACCGCGGCCAAGCTGGCGAACCAGCAGGACGTGGTACGGAACGAGCGGCGCCAGAGCGTGGAAAACGCGGAGTACGGGTTGGTGGAGGAGGAGATGTACCACCAGCTCTATCCCAAGACGCATCCGTACTACGCGAGCGTGATCGGGAGCCACGAGGACATCCAGGCCGCGAAACTGAATGACGTGCGCGACTTCTTCCAGCGCTACTACTGCCCGAACAACGCGAGCATAGCGATCGTGGGCGACATCGACATCGCGAAGACGAAGGCGATGGTCGCGAAGTACTTCGGCTCCATCCCGCGCGGGGCCGACGTCCCGCCCATCACCGCCACCACGCCGCCGATCACCTCCGAGCGCCGGGCCACCGTGACCGACAAGGTCTCGCTGCCGCGCGTGTACATGGGATGGATCACGCCCTCCGCGTTCAAACCCGGGGAGGTGGACGGCGCCATCGCCGCCGACGTCCTGGGCGGCGGCGGGAAGTCGAACCGCCTCTACAAGAAGCTGGTCTACGAGATGCGCATCGCGCAGGACGTGTCGGCGCAGCACAGCCCGCAGCTCTTGGGCTCCGTGTTCCAGATCATGGCCACCGCGAAGCCGGGGCACACGGCGGAAGAGCTGGAGAAGGCCATCGACGCCGAGCTGGCCAAGATGGCCGCGGAAGGCCCGACCGAGGCGGAGGTGGAGGCGTCGCGCCAGACCGTCTACTCCAACACCGTGGCCAGCCTCGAGCGCGTCGGCTGGTTCAACGGCACCGCGGACCGGCTGAACCGCTACAACTACTACCTCAAGGATCCGAACTACCTGGGCAAGGATCTGGCCCGCTACGTGGACGTGACGGCCCCGACGGTGAAGCGCTTCGTGAGCCAGTATCTCGGCAAGGGCGCTCGCGTGGTGGTGTATGGCATCCCGGGTGAAAAGCAGCTGGGGCAGGCGATCCCCACGCCTCCGGCTCCTCCCGCCGAGGAGACGGCGAAGAGCGAGGACAAGGAGCCGTGGCGCGTCACGCCGCCGGCTCCGGCGCAGGACGCGGCGCTGAAGCTGCCGGTGCCGACCCGCTTCACGCTGGCGAACGGGCTCACGGTCTATCACCTCGAGGACCATTCGCTGCCGCTGGTCACCGCCAGCCTCGTCTTCCGCACGGGTAGCGCGGCCGATCCGATCGAGCTTCAAGGCTTGTCCGCCGTGAGCATGGACATGATCGAGGAAGGCGCCGGGAAGTGGAGCGCGCTCGCCATCGCCGACCGGCTGCACGAGCTGGGAGCGGCGTGGCAGGGCGGGTTCGAGACCGACAGCGGCACGCGGCGCGTGCGCGCACTCTCGGCGAACGCCAAACCCGCGATGGCCGTGCTAGCCGAAGTCGCGCTTCGCCCGACGTTCCCCGCGGACGAGCTGGAGCGCGAGCGCCAGGACTACCTGACGGCCCTGCTCCAGGAAAACGACTCGCCTCCGCAGACGGCGCTCCGGGTGTTCCTGCCCATTCTGTACGGCGCGTCGCACCCCTACGGCCACGTGGCCCTGGGAACGGAGGCGTCGCTGAAGAAGATCACCCGCGACGACGTGGTCCAGTTCCACCGCACGCGGCACACGCCCAAGAACGCGGCGCTGGTGATTTTGGGCGACGTGAAGGAGAAGGACGCCCGCGCGATGGCCCAGGAGCTGTTCGGTTCATGGAGCGGAGAAGCGCCGCCGGCGCCGCCCATCGCGGAGCGGACGGCCATGAGCTCGCGCGTCGTCATCGTGGACAAGCCGGGTCAGCCCCAGACTCGGCTGATGGTGGGACAGCTCGCCGTTCCGCGCAGCGATCCCGACTACGACCGGCTGAGCCTGATGAACACCGTCATGGGCGGCGGATTCCTCAGCCGGATCAATCAGAACCTGAGAGAGAAGCACGGCTACACGTACGGCACCTATTCCACCATGACCGAGAACCGGGATCAGGGACGCATCGCGGTGGCGGGCGGCGTTCGCACGGACGTCACGGGCCCGGCGATCTCCGAGATCATGAAAGAAGTGCAGGGCATGAAGGACAACGAGGTCACCGCCCCGGAGCTGGCCCGGGCGCGCGGCGCCCGCATCCAGGCGCTGCCCGGCCGCTTCGAAACCTCCAACGCGACGGCCGATCAGGTGGGCGCGCTCTTCACGTTCGGCCTGCCCGACGACTACTACCGGACGCTGCCAGGCCGCCTGGGCGCGATCACCGCGCAGGACCTCTCGGCGATGGCGAAGAAGTACCTCGTGCCGGAGCGGATGCTGATCGTGGCCGTGGGCGACCGGGCGAAGATCGAGCCGCAGATTTCGACGCTGGGGCTGGGCAACATCTCGGCCTGGACGCCGGGGAACTAGCGGCGCGGGAGGGAAGCGGGCCGCGGGCCCTCACATCAACCCTTCGATGACGTAGAGATCGCAGAGCGATTGTGGATAGCTGAAGACGAGCGTCGACTCGTCCGGCGTCATGGCCACCTTGGTGAGGCCGTCCACCCCCGTGCGGTCCGCGGGGGAGAGCTCGCGATAAGGCCTTCGCTCCCCGGTCGCGAGATCGATGCGAAAGCTCTTGGCCGGGAGCGCGCCTCGCTGGAACAGGAAGAGCGCGCGTCCGTCGGCGCTCCAGCCGAAGACCCGTTCCTCCGATCCGACAAGGGGCACAGGCTTCGGCGCGCTGCCATCGACCGGATAGAGAAAGAACGTGAGGTCGGGACCTCGGGCACCCACGAATTTCCCGTCGTGCGAGACCAGAAGATCCATGGGGCTCACGCCCTCCTCGGAGAATACGCGCTGCTCGCCGGACTCCAGGTCCACCTCATGAAGGCGAAGCCCTCCGTCCCCCTCGTTCGCCACGACGCAAATACGCTTGCCGTCCGGAAACCAGGCGGCGTTGTGACAATTCAGTTTCCCGGTGGGGACGATCCTCGTTTCACCCGCTCCGGTGGGCAGCAGGAGAATGCGGGGCGGCGTGCCCTCCACAGCCGTGAGCGCCCACCGGCCGTCCGGCGATAGCCGGGGGTTCACGCCTTCGCCGAGCTTGACCGCGGGCGAGCCGTCCGCGTCTCGGATGTACACGGAGTGAAACTCCCCCCCGCCGACACCCGTCTCATCGAAGAGGACCGTCTTCCCATCGGAGGAGATGTCGCGCGCGAGCGACCAGTCCAGCCAGGTCAGATCCTGAACGTGCCCGTCGGCCATGGTGAGGAGCTGCATCCGCATCCGGTTGTTCCCGTGAACCACGAGGACCTGCCCCTGCCGCGAAATATCGGCAAGATTCAAATGCCCCGCCGTCTGGAATACGGGCCGCTGCGCGCCGTCCAGCGTGACCGCATACAGCGTGCGGCTGGACTCCGCGCGAAAGGCCGTGAACCAGACTTCGCGCCCATCGGGAGACCATGCGATACCCTGCGCGCTGGACCAGCCGCTCGAGAGGACCTCGAGATTCCCCTCCATGTCCACCACCGCCACGTTTCCCGCGTCGTTGCCGCGCCAGGGGTGATCCAGAAAGGCGATCTTGGTCCCGTCCGGCGAGACGCGCAGGCTGCTCTGCCACCCGGCGGTTTGATGGAGCACCTTGCCGATGGGGCACTCGAGGCGTGTCATGCCGCCCGATTCGCGGATGATCGCGAACTGCCGCCCCGGTCCCCAATCGGCCTCGTGGACGCCTTCTTGAATCGAGCGGGGCGCTCCGCCTCCGAGCGGCATCCGCGCGAGCATTCCCGAGCGGATGAAGCCCCCCTTGTTGTGGCGCTTGAGCGAGACCGCCATTTCTCCGGTCGAAGCGATCGCTAGAATTTCGGCGTCGGGATATCCGAGGGCTCGCGACTCCGGGTTTCCCGAGTGCGCCCAGAAAAGCTCCACCGGGCGGCCCTCCCAGGCCGCGCCGTAATACACCGATTGCCCATCCGGAGCGAAGCGGGCGTCGTAGATGATTCCTTCGCGGTATGTGAGGCGATGGAACGTTGCGGCGCGGCGCGCGGGTGCAGCGGCTGAGCCCGCCCCCGCAACGGCGGCGTCCACACGCGCGCCCGTCCGCTCGGTCACGAGCGAAAGCGCGAACGACATCTCTCGCGCCGACTCGAAGCGATCCTCGGCGCGCTTCTCGATCGCGCGGCGAATGACCTTGCCGACGCCGGGAATCACGTCCTCCACGGCTGCCGCGAGATTGGCCGGCTCGGAGTGGAGGATGGCCGTCATGCGATCCATCGGCGTCTCGCCGTCGAAGGCTCGCTTGCCCATGAGCATCTCGTACAGAATGCAGCCCAGCGAGAAGATGTCCGCGCGATGATCGGTCGGCTGCTCGCGGATCTGCTCCGGGGCCATGTAGCTCGCAGTTCCCATGATCGTCCCGGTCATGGTGAGGCCCGCCTGGATGGAGCCGGTCTTGTCCGGCGCGGATCCATCGAGGCCCGGGACGGGACGGAGCAGCTTCGCAAGCCCAAAGTCGAGGATCTTGAGATGCCCGCCCGAGGCGATGAAGAGGTTCTCGGGTTTGAGGTCGCGGTGCGCGATTCCCTTCGCGTGAGCCGCGGTCAGCCCCGCCGCTATCTGAGTCGCGTATTCGACCGCCTTGCGCGGCGGGATGGGTCCGTTCGCGACGATCGCGCGGAGGTTCTGGCCTTCGAGGAGTTCGGTGACGATGTAGGGAACGCCCCCGTTCCCGTCGGCCGTTCCCAGGTCGTGGATCGCCACGATGTTCGGATGGTTGAGCTGCCCCGTGGCGCGCGCCTCCTGCTCGAAGCGCCGGAGGCGATCCGTGTCTCCCGTGAAAGCGTCCGGGAGGACTTTGATGGCGACGTCGCGGTGGAGGCGGGAGTCGCGGGCGCGGTAGACCTCGCCCATTCCGCCCGTTCCGATCAGCGCCTGAATTTCGTAGTGTCCCAGGCGAGTGCCGGGGGCGATTTTGGTGCGCATCATTTCTTTCGGCCTGAGTTGTTGAGTTGTCGAGGAGAAACCGTAATGATAACAGACGGGACCCATTTGCGGGAGCACGCTGGGCATCTCGGGCATCTTCGGAGGCGTCATGCCAACACCCAACCCTCGCTTCCTCCTCGTAATTGCAGCGCTTGCTATCTTCGCCCCGGTTTCCCCGCGGCCTTCGTCCGGCTCCGCGACCGCGAACTGCGAGGGTGATTCGACTGGGCTGATCCCCTTGATCGACCTGGGGCCGGGCATCTATCTGGGCGCCCAGGGGGGCCTGTACCCGTCCGGCTCGAATCAGCGCCCAGCGGGACACACGGCGGCGGGTCTGTCGATCGCGAATTCGATCGGTCCGTTGGACACGCTCGGGCTCCCGGACCCGAGTGGACGGATCGTGCTCCTCTCGATCGGCATGAGCAATACGACTCAGGAATTTCAGACGTTCCTCCCGAAGGCGAATGCGGACCCCGCACGAAACCCGAGGGTCCTGATCGTGGACTGCGCCGTGGGGGGCCAGGCAGCGAACGTGATTCGCAATCCAAACGCGGCGTACTGGGATTCCGTATCGGCACGGCTTCGGCGCGCCGGCTCCTCACCGGCCCAGGCGCAGGCCGTCTGGCTGAAGGAGGCGAACGCGGGTCCGACCGGTGGCTTCCCGGCCTCGGCCGAGACGCTTCGATCGAACCTGGCCACGATCGTGCGGCTCCTCAAGCAGAAATTCCCCAACATTCGCCTCGCATACCTGACGAGCCGGATTTACGCGGGATATGCAACAACTAGCCTCAACCCGGAGCCTTACGCCTACGAGTCGGGATTCGCGGTGAAGTGGCTCATCGAGTCCCAAATCGCGGGTGTGGACAGCTTGAACTTCGACCCGGCGCTGGGGCCGGTCGAGGCGCCCTGGCTTTCATGGGGGCCTTATCTCTGGGGCGACGGGATGGAGCCGAGGAGCGATGGGCTGGTATGGCCGTGCTCTTACTTCGCGAATGATGGAACCCACCCGGCTCTCGGTGCGCGGAACCTGGTTGCGGATAGTCTCCTCGCTTTCTTCAAACGCGATGAGACGACGGTTCCATGGTTCGCGCCCGCAGTGACTGCCGTCCCGGCGCGATCCGGCGCGGATCGTTTGTCCGGTCGGATCACCCGCGTCTACCCGACGCCCGCGTCCCGGATCCTGAACGTGGACGCGACCGTCCCCTCCGGATCCCGGGCTTCGCTCCGGCTGTATTCGGCATCCGGAAGGCTCGTCTGGTCCAGTCACCTGGCTGGCCTCGCTGCGGGCACGCATCCGATCCGAATCAATGTGGGCCGTCTGCCTTCCGGGGTCTACTACGTGCAGTACCGCGATAAGCTGAGTCATCGAGACCACTTTGCGCGGAAAGTGGTGATCGCCCGCTGAAGGTGCAATTCTGGGGGAGATGTGCTAGAATAAAGCAGTAACTGTCGTCGTACTGCATGTGGCTTAGGGCGCACCCGTGGGGGGGGCCTTTCAGACATGATGAGTCGTGTTTCTATCCATGTTCCTGCCCGTGGCATGCCCTCCGCTCGCGCTTCGAATCCCCGGCGACTGCTAGCGAACTGGGGCTCCCTCGTGATCCTTGCCCTCTCATCGTTCGGTACGGTGACGAGCGCCTGGGCTGCCGGGACCTACTTTGTCGGCTCATCGAGCCCGACATGCTCGAATTCGGGCCCGGGCACGCCGACCAACCCATACTGCACGATCAGTGCAGCGGTCGCGGCTCACAATGGACCCGGGACGACGATCGTCGTAATGCCCGGGAACTACCCAGAGCAGGTGACGGTGCCTTCATCCGGAAGCTCCGGGAACCCCTTCGTGCTCCAGGCGGTGGGGCCGGGGGTCGTGGTCGATGGCTCCGATGACTTTTCCTCCACGGCCAAATGGAGCGCCTTCTCCGGCAATGTCTGGCTAGCCTCCAGCGTCACCTGGAGTCCGAAGCAGGTCTTCGCGGACGGGATGCGGCTCGCCGCGTCCACCGCGAGTCCGGCTTCCCTGCCCGCACGGACCTACACCTGGGTGAGCGGTGTCGGGCTCTACGTCAACGCGGGCGGCGGGAATCCTGGGACGCATCAAGCGCGCGTGGGACGCCGGAACTACGGCATCTACCTGCCGGGGCGCTCCTGGGTCACGGTAGATGGATTTTCGGTCACGCGCACGGAAGACAGGGCGATCTTCGTCAATACCGGCTCCCACAACACGACAATCAGCCACAACACGGTCACGTTCGCCAACAGCTACGGCGTCCAGATCACCGGGTCGACCGGCGTCCTGGTCGCTTCGAACGTTGTCGCGGAAAACAACTATCACGGAATTGGCCTCACGGCCGGCGTCACAGGAGCGACGGTCCGGGACAATGATTCGTACCGCAATTCCTACCCACCGTTACGCCTGGCGAACGGCATTTATGTCAGGAACTCGTCGGGGAATACGTTCCAGGGGAACCGCGTCCATGATAACCAGGACACGGGACTCGATCTCGGTTCCTCGTCCAACAACAACGTATGCATTCAGAACCGTTCGTGGAAAAACGGTGATCACGGCTACGACCATCTCACCTCCACGGGAAGCATCCATATCGGGGATGTCGCTTGGGGGAACTACAGGGATGGCTTTTCCATCGAGGGGACATCCTCCGGCACTACCCTATACGACTGCATCGCGGTCGACAATGGTCTGACAACCAACGAGTTCAATCTCTGGGTAGATTCGGGGTCTACTCCGGGATTCGTTTCCAATGACAACATCCTTTGGAACAGCACGACCCAAGTCCCGGTCAAGTTCATCTCGACGCTCTATTCGACGATCGCGGCCTACTCGGCAGTGAGCGGACAGGACACGCGCTCGATCCAAGCAGATCCACGATTCTTCGACCCGGCTCGAGGCGACTTCCACCTGATGGGGGGCTCGCCCGCGATCGATTCCGGCAACTCGTCGCCGCCCCTGTGGCCGTCGAGGGATGCCGACGCAAATCTCCGCTTCGACGATCCGTCCACCCCGAACACCGGCTTGGGGCCGATCAGCTATTCCGACCGCGGCGCCTTGGAGTATGGTTTCGTCGGTATTCCTCCGGTGGCATCGTTGTCGGTCACTCCCTCGACGGGCCTATCTCCGCTTACGGTCACGGCCGATGCGAGCGGTTCGAGCGACCCGGACGGCTCGATCGCCACCTACTCCTTCGATTTCGGCGACGGATCGGTAGTGGGTCCCCAGGGACAAGCGATCGCCACCCACACGTTCCTGGGTGGGACATGGACGGTAACGGTCAGGGTGGTTGACAATGCGGGGGGCACTGCCTCCGCGACAGTGGTGGTCAACGTCACCAAGGTTGACCGCCCACCGTCGGTCACAGCGCCAATCGCCGTCTCAGGATTCGAGGGTTCTCAACTGACGGTAGGAGTGTCCGTCTCGGATCCGGACGGAGATCTCATCACCTCCCTGACGGCCGACCTCTCCGGTCTTCCGGCCGGCAACCAGGCTACCTTTACCAAGAATTCCGGTAACTCCTCCGGAACACTGACGTGGACTCCTGGGTATGATCAGGCCGGTTCCTATTCGGTGATCTTCAGCACGGCGAACGCATTGTCGGCATCGGCGACTACCAGTATCAGCGTCGCCAATGTTGATCGGGCGCCTGTCGTGCAAACGCCGAGCATCGTTTCAGTCGGGTCCGGTGCCGTCGTGACGATCAGCGTGTCGGCGCAAGACCCGGACGGGGACCCCCTCGTCTCTCTCAGGGCGGATCTATCCAAGTTGCCTCCGGGCAACGACGCCTCTTTCGTGACGGACTCCACCAACACGTCCGGCGTTCTTACTTGGACCACGAAGCAGGCCAGTGCGAAGCGCTACGACATCGTTTTTACCGCTCTCAACGCCCTATCGGGGAGCGCCGCGACGACTGTCCGGATCCGGGGGACCGGCGCGACACAGGGTGTCATCGGCGCGCCGCTGGCGCGTTTTGAACTGGACCAGAACTTCCCGAACCCGTTCAACCCGGCGACGATGATTTCGTTCAACCTTCCCGCGGAACAAAACATCCGGCTCGTTGTTCACGGCGTCGACGGAAGGCTCGTTGCGATACTCGTGAAAGGCGTCACGTCCGCGGGCTGGCACGACATCATCTGGGCGGGGCGGGACGCGGCGGGACGCTCCGTTCCCTCGGGAATTTACATCCTCCGGTTGGAGGCCGCGGGCCACGTCGCGATCAGGCGGATGACTCTTCTCAAGTAGGAGAAGCCTGGGCCAGAGAAGACGCACTCGCCCCAGGGAGTGCTCGCCCCGCCGTGAGCGTCGACGAATTCGACTCACTCCCTCTCGGCAGCCCCTCCTGCCCGTTGCCGCAGCACCACCTGACCCTTGCGCGTGAGGTCGATCGATTCGGCGAGGATCCGCGCCGCCTCCTGGGGCGCGTGGAACCCGGTCGAGTTCTCGGCTTCCACGAAATCCAGCCGGAACTGGGCCTGCCGCTGGTACTGCCGCGCCCGATCGAGGCGACCAGGTGACGCCGTGCCCGCCGCCTGCGTCGCCTTGATATCACCGATCAGATCCACGAGCGCGTCCATCGCCATGTTTCGCATTCGGTAGGTCCGCTCCTGGATCGCCGTCACGCGATCGCGAAGCTCCTCCTCGGAAAACTTGTGGCACGTCTGGCAGGCGCGATTGATGTTGAGGAGAGGGCTGCGGACTTGATGATCGCTGATCTTCATCGCGCCTTCGCGCTTGTAGGGCATGTGGCAATCGGGGCAGCCCACACCCGAGCGGGCGTGTATTCCCTGACTCCACATCTCGAACTCGGGGTGCTGGGCCTTCAAGACCGGCGCCCCGGTCTCCGCGTGAACCCAGTCTTTGTGCCCCAGCTCGTCGTAGTACGACAGAATCTCTTCGACTTTGATGCCCTTGGACCACGGATAGACGAGCCGCTTCTCCTTGCCCTTGAAGTAGTACTCGACGTGGCACTGGCCGCAAACGTAGGTGCGCATCTCTTGCCGCGTGGCCATGCTGTTGACGTCATAGTCCTGAATCCCCTGGGACGCCTTCAGCGCGCGAATTCCTTCCAGGAAGCCAGGCCGCGTCACCCGCAGCCCCATGGTCTTCGGGTCATGGCAGTCGATGCAGGCGACCGGATGCTTCACGAGCTTGCGCGCTTCGGCGTAGGGCATCTGATTCATGCGCTCGAACCCGCGGGTCAAGTCACCGTCGCCCAGACGGCGGTACGGGACGACGATCGAGGCATGGCACTGCATGCACGTCCCGGGCTGGGCCGCGGCCTGCTGACGCTGCGTGAAGGTCTGGTCCTCGAGCATGTACGCGTGGCCGCGCTCTTCCCGGAAGTCGGCCGCGAACGCGTAGCCCGCCCACATGGTCTTCAGACGGGGATCTTGCTCGAGGCGGGAGCGCGCGACGATCGAGCGCGGATCGGCCTTCGTCGGCGTGCGAGGCTCGGCTTCACTCCCGCCGTAGCGGGTCCGAATCATGTCCACTGTCTGCCGATATCCGTCGTACTGATATGGGAAATTCTTTCCCCACACTTCTGGATCTTCCGTCTCCTCGTTCAGCTCGACAACTCGGAAAAATGGGTTACGCGCCTCCTGCTGGTGCTGAAAGATGTTCACGAGCAGGGCGGCGATGGCCCCCGCAGCCAGAGCCGCCACCACAGCCACGACGACGAGCAGACGGATCGGGGTCCCGCCTCGACGCATTCTGAATCCTCCCGGTTTAGGGGTGCCCGACCGTTCCATGGCAACGAACGCAGGAGAGGTCGTGGGAATCGGGGTGGCCGGCGCTCATGGCCGCCACCAGGGCGTCATGACACACACGGCAGTTGTGCTCCACGATGTCCCGGTTTCTCGGCTTGATCCGGATCGGCTCATGGAAGCCGCCGGTCGTGAAGTAGAGCGAATGCCAGAATCCGTTCCGCGCCTTGGTCGTGTACTTGCCGACCGGGTCGTGGGGGGTGTGGCAGTCGTTGCAGGTGGCTACCGCGCGGTGGGTGGAGCGGGTCCAACCCTCGAACTGCTCGCGCATCACGTGGCAGTTCGCGCACGCCTGCGCATCATGGCTCAGGTACGAGGCGCCCTTCGCATAGACGAACGTGAAGACCCCGGTGCCGATGGCGACGCCGATCGAGGCGCCAGCGACGACCGCCAGGAGTTTCGAAAGGAAGCGCGCCGGGCGGGCCATTACGCAGTCAGCCGCTGATCATGGTTCGACGAAGCGCGTCCACGGCGGTCGAATCCATCTCCGCGGCCAACCAGGACCCCGTGACGCCCGCACCCACCGTGAAGGCGAAGGTGCCGGCGGCGAACACTGCCGCCGTCCAGCACTTCGCGGGTCATGCGTGCCTTCAAGGTCTCCAAACGCGCCTCCGCAGCCGTCGCGACACCGGCCCGTTCCATCGGGCAGCATGATCTCGACGATATCGGCGATCAGGACCGCCGTGTCCGCCCCCTGTTTCCCTCCACCGGCAGCACTGCTCATAGACCGGAGCCGTCGGAGCGACTGTACTCCTTCCCAGTCCGGCTCGTGGAACACGATCGGGCCCCCCTCCTCACGTGGGCGGTGGGGGACATCGTCGACGCGAGCGCTGTCCAGGAGATCGCAGAGGAGGTCAGCCGGAGTATACGCGAGGTGCTCGAGCGGGTGGACTAGCGGGACCTAGCCTCGGGAGGCCGACGGCCAAGGGCATCTCAACGATAAAGACGCAGCCTTTCCCGGGGATGTCGCGAACCGAAATCTTGCCGCCGTCCGCCTCGATGGCCTGACGGCTGATCGCAAGTCCCAATCCCAGACCCGTGCGGTTTGCTCCCCTTTGTTCGAACGGTCGGAAGAGCGCTTCGGTCGCACCTGGCGGCAGGCCTCCGCACTGGTCCTCGATCTCGATCGCGACGCGATCAGCTCGAGGTCGGGTTCTGAGCCACACCTGGCTCGAGGGCCGGGTGAACTTGATTGCGTTCTGGAGTAGATTGGAAATCGCGGACGCAAACAGCTGCCTGTCGACGTCAACGAGCAGCTCATTGTCCACGTGCTCGACACCGAATTGAATACCGCGATCGGTCGCATCCATGGAAGCGACGATCTCCATCTCTTCGATGAGATCCGCCACGCGGATTCGTTCCTTGTGATACACACCCGCGGTGAGGCGCACTTCGGACATGGAGCGGTTGATCAGATCGTTCATCCCGCGAAGGCTTCGCTCGAGCACTCCTATGGTGCTAACGGACATGCCGACCTTGCCGCTCTTCACCACCTGAAACGCCAGAAGGGCCGTCTGGAGGTGATTGCGAAGCTCATGGGCGAAGAAACCCAGGCGCTTGGCCTCCGCCTCCGACACGCCCGCGTCGCGCTGGTCCCTCTCTCCGAGTAGGTCCGAGTGGCGGTTCCTGGGGACCATTAGCCTGTTTTCCGGCATCGGCAACTTCATGGGCTCATCCTCCTCCCGGCGTCGTTGTGCCCGTCAATCTCGCTTGATCTAATATTATTAACAATGTCCTTCGTGGCGGGAGCGATCCAGGGTCTGTTGGGAGGAGGAGGAAGTAGACGAAGGTAGTACGCGGACAGACCGGGCAAGGCTACCTTGCCTCTCTCGCGGCTGCGCGAGTCTCCTTGTTGTCGCGCCCGCCAAGGGATATCGTTATAGGGGTCATACTTCGAAGAACTGCCGCCCCGCATCCGAAATCCCGTATCGGGCCACGTAAGGAGCCGCATGGGTGAAAGCAAGCCGTCGAAGGGGCGCAAGATACAGAAACCCAAAGCCCGCCAGGGGCACCCAGCTTCCCGCTCCGCGCGCGGACAAAAGCCGACGCCAGGAGCCGACGCCGCGAAGATCCACATCCTCATCGCCGATGACCAGTCGATTGACCGGAGGGGCCTGACCGCGCTTCTTCAGTCCGTACCGGATTTCGAAGTGATCGCGGAGTCCTCGCAGGCGGAGGACGCGGCCCGCCAATGCCGGGACCTCTCACCATCGCTCGTCATTCTAGCCCTCCGCCTCCCGGCGCCTGAGGGTCAGACGGCGCTGTCGGTTATCCGTTCGAGGTCACCAAAGACGCCGGTCCTCGCGCTCGCGGAACGTGGCGAGGGGAATTGCATGGTTCTCAATCCACCCCGCATGGGGAAGGCAGCGCCGAGCGGAAACGGGCTCGATTGCGCCTACGGCCCGGATTGCCTCCAGCTTGCGGTGTACGAGGGAGCCACCGGTACGATTCGGCGCACTGCGGATCCGGAAGAACTCTTCAGCGCCATACGCACCGTGGCCTCGGGGAAAGCGTGGTACGAGTCGGGAACTGCCGCTTCGATCATGCGCCATGCCCTCGCCCGCCTCGGCAAAGAGGGACAGCCTCCGCTCTCGCAACGCGAGATGGAGGTAGCCGGGTTGATCGCCGATGGTCGCTCGAACAAGGAAATCTCGCATGTGCTCAAGATCAGCGAGCCGACGGTGAAAAAGCACGTAGGCCATATTCTCGTGAAGCTCAAATTGCAGGATCGTCTCCAGATCGGACTCTACGTCGCGCGCAACCCGCTGATCCTACGGCGGGCGGGTTCTCTCGCACTCGGCCGATGAGG